>WHSM01000124.1 GCA_009380105.1 Micromonosporaceae bacterium | reverse complement strand
GTTGAGGCCCCGCCGCGAATCGCGGCGGGGCCTCAACACGTCGTGACGTGCGCTTACTTGGTGGAGATCACCAGGGTCTTGGCGACCTTGTCGTGCCAGCCCTGGAAGCGCCCGCTGTTGTCGAAGAACGGCGACAGGTAGACCACCAGCGCGCCGATACCGCAGACGAAGCTGCCGACGAACGGGATCAGCCAACGCATGAAGCCGCCGCCCATGCCCGGGACCTGGCCGGTCTGCTCGTTGAGGACCTTGACGCCCATCCACTTCTTGCCGAGGGTCGCGCCCTTGGCCCCGACCATCGTGATCTCGTACACGTAATAGCCGATGATGATCAGGAAGTAGAACAAGTAGAGGATGCCCAAACCGGCGGTGCTGCCCCCTGAGAGCTGTCCCGTGTTCGGGTCGACCTCGGCGTTGCTCGCGATCGCGAAGGCGCCGATGCAGTAGATGATCATCGCCGGCACGAAGAACAGGGCGGTGTCGATGAGCCGCGCGAGGAAGCGCGTGCCCATGCTCGCGGGCTGACCGAGGCCGCCGCCGGGCTGGCCGTACGCCCCGCCGGGCGGCTGGCCGTAACCACCGGGCTGCTGTGGCGGGTAACCGCCGGGCTGGGCGCCGTAGCCGGGCTGCTGACCATAAGCCGGCTGCCCACCGGGCTGCTGCCCGTAGCCCGGTTGGCCACCGGGCGGCGGACCGTAGCCGGGTTGCTGCTGCCCGCCCGGGTAGCCGCCGGACGGGTCATACGGATTTGTCATCGGAGAAACCCCCGGGTTTGCTGGTCTAGGGTCGCGTCCGCTGGAGAACGGGCGCCTCGCGCAAACTACCAGGTGTCGATGCCGCATCGGTGGCGCGCTCCGCGAGTGTCTCGAACGGCCACGGACCGCAATCTGGCGATGGCGCACCGCCATCCCGTGAGAACCCCGCAGCCATCCCGTGGGAACCGCGCAGGCCGGCCGAAGCAGGCGGATCGTCTCGCGGCTGGCGTCTACGCCGGGCACGATGAGGTCATGACCGAGGACGCGAGGGCAGCGGCGCGGTCCGCCGGAGCGCGCCAGAGGCCGGACCACGACATCCAGGACTTCCGGATCGAGCACGACACCATGGGGGAGGTGCGGGTTCCCGCGTGGGCGAAGTGGCGGGCGCAGACTCAGCGGGCGGTGCAGAACTTCCCGATCTCCGGAACCCGTCTGGAGTCGGCGCACGTTCGGGCCCTGGCCCAGATCAAGGGCGCGGCCGCGACGGTGAACGCCCGGCTCGGGGTGCTCGACCCCGCCATCGCCGAGGCGATCGCGGCGGCCGCCGGCGAGGTCGCCGCGGGGCGGTACGACGACCACTTCCCGATCGACGTGTTCCAGACCGGCTCCGGCACCTCGTCCAACATGAACTGCAACGAGGTGATCGCCACCCTCGCGAGCGAGCGGCTGGGTCGCCCCGTACACCCAAATGATCATGTAAACGCCTCCCAGTCGTCCAACGACGTGTTCCCGTCGTCGATCCATCTGGCGGCGACCGCCGCGGTGGGCAACGACCTGATCCCGGCGCTGGGGCGCCTCGCGGCGGCGTTGGAGCGCAAGGCCAGCGAGTTCGCCGACGTGGTGAAGTCCGGGCGCACGCATCTGATGGACGCCACCCCGGTGACGTTGGGACAGGAGTTCGGCGGGTACGCCGCCCAGGTGCGCCACGGCGTCGAGCGGCTGCGCGCGGCGCTGCCGAGGCTCGCGGAGCTGCCGCTCGGCGGCACCGCCGTGGGCACCGGGATCAACACGCCGCCCGGCTTCGCCGAACAGGTGGTCGCGGACCTGGCCTGGGCCACCCGGCTGCCGCTGACGGAGGCGCGCGACCACTTCGAGGCGCAGGGCTCCCAGGACGGGCTGGTCGAGACCTCGGGACAGCTCAGAACCGTCGCCGTGAGCCTGTTCAAGGTCGCCAACGACATCCGGTGGATGGGCTCCGGGCCGCGCGCCGGCCTCGGCGAGATCCACCTGCCGGACCTGCAGCCGGGTTCGTCGATCATGCCCGGCAAGGTGAACCCCGTGCTCTGCGAGGCGGTGCGCCAGGTCAGCGCCCAGGTGATCGGCAACGACGCCGCTGTGGCCTTCTCCGGCAGCGCCGGGGATTTCGAGTTGAACGTGATGCTGCCCGTGATGGCGCGCAACGTGCTGGAGTCGGTCCGGCTGCTCGCCAACGTCTCGCGGCTGTTCGCCGACCGGTGCGTCGCCGGCATCACCGCCGACGTGGAGCGTTGCCGTGAGCACGCCGAGAGCTCGCCGTCCATCGTCACCCCGCTGAACCGCTTCCTCGGGTACGAGGAAGGCGCCGCGATCGCCAAGCAGGCGCTCGCGGAGCGCAGGACGATCCGCGACGTGGTGATCGAGCGGGGCCACGTGGCGGCCGGGCGGATCACCGAGCAGCAGCTGGACCAGGCGCTCGACGTGCTGGGGATGACCAGACCGCTCGGGTGAGGGGCGCGCCGCGCAGGTGGGAGCTGCTCAGGTGAGGGCCGCGGCGATGGTGGCGGCCGCGGCGATCACCTGCGGGTCGATCTCGTCGGTGTCGAGCGGGCCGAGCGCGACCACACCGACGCTGGCGTCCAGGCCCTCCACTCCGAGCACCGGCGCCGCCACCCCGTGGGCGCCGGGCTGAAGCTCACCGGCCGACCTGACGCACGCCGCCTCGCCCTGACGGCCCGCGATGATGGCCCGTCCGGCGGCGCCCCGCTGCAATGGGTGCCGCGAGCCGGTCCGGTACGCCACGTGGAACTGGGTCCAGCTCGGCTCCACCACCGCGAGGGCGAGGGCCTCGCCGCCGTCCGCGATCGTCAGGTGCGCGGTGGCGCCGGCCTTCTCCGCGAGTTGACGCAGCGCCGGCATGGCGGCGTCGGCGATCAGCGGCTGGGCGCGTCGCGCCAGTTGCAGCACCGCCATGCCGAGCTGGAGCCTGCCGGAGCGGTTCCGGTGCGCCAGGCCGTGCGCGGTGAGGGTCGCGGCGAGTCGGTACACCACCGCCCGCGCCACCCCGAGCTGGTCGGCCGCCTCGGTCATGGTCAGGCCGTTCGGGGACTCGGCGAGCAGCGTCAACAGCCGCAGGCCGCGATCCAGCGTCTGCGCGGTCTCCCGCCCGGACGAGTCGGCCGGGCCCGATGAGGTGGCCACGCTGGCGACAATACGGCCCGGCAGGCGCGGGGTCACCCGCTCCCGCGCCGGCGGCGGTTCACATCGACGAGCAGCGTGTGACCTACCCTTTGAGGGTGAGCCTTCGTTTGTACGACACAGCGACCCGCGCCGTGCGGGACTTCGTGTCCCGCGAACCCGGCAAAGTCGGCATGTACGTCTGTGGGCTCACCGTGCAGGGCGCTCCGCACATCGGGCATATGCGTTCGTACGTCTCTTTCGACGTGCTGCGGCGCTGGCTGGCGTACCGGGGGCACGAGGTCACCCACGTGCGGAACGTGACCGACATCGATGACAAGGTGCTGGCCAAGTCGGTGCAGACCGGTCAGCCGTGGTGGGCGATCGGGTACGCCAACGAACGGCTCCTGGAGCAGGCCTCGGCGACCCTGGGCTGCCTCGACCCGACGTGCGAGCCGCGGGCGACGGGCCACGTGCCGCAGATGTTGGCGCTGATCGACCGGCTGATCGAGCGGGGTCACGCGTACGCGGCCGGCCCGGGCGACGTCTACTTCGATGTCGCTTCCTACCGCGACTACGGGGCGCTGTCCAACCGCCGGCTGGAGGACATGCAGCCGGCCGAGGACAACCTGGGTGTGGACGGCAAGCGCGACCCGAGGGACTTCGCGCTGTGGAAGGCCGTGAAACCGGACGAGCCCGCGGACGCGTACTGGCAAACGCCCTGGGGCCGGGGCCGGCCGGGCTGGCACCTGGAGTGCTCGGCGATGGCGCACCGGTACCTGGGCGAGGAGTTCGACATCCACGGCGGCGGGCTCGACCTCGTCTTCCCGCACCACGAGAACGAGATCGCCCAGTCCAAGGCGGCTGGGTACGGCTTCGCCCGCTACTGGATGCACAACGGCATGCTCAACCTGGCCGGCGGCAAGATGAGCAAGTCCGACGGCAACGTGATCGACCTGCCGACGCTGCTGGCCAGCTTCCGGCCGGTGGAGATCCGGGCGTTCCTGGCGACGCCGCACTACCGCTCCACGGTGGAGTTCAGCGAGGAGCTGCTGGGGGAGGCCGCGTCGGCGTACCGGCGGATCGAGGGTTTTGTGCAGCGGGCGATCGAGCGGTTCGGCGCCACCGACACCGCTCCGACACAGGGCGCGCTGTGCGCGGACTTCCTGGCGGCGATGGACGACGACCTCAACACGTCCAAGGCGATGGCGTCGATCCACGAGGTGGTGCGCGAGGGCAACAGCGCGCTGTCGGAGGACGACGACGCGGCGGCGCGGAGCACGGCGGCGAGCGTGCGGGCGATGCTCGGTGTGCTCGGCCTGGACCCCGTCGACCACGCCGCCGAGGGCGGCCCCGGCGACGACCTGCGGGTCGCGGTCGACGCGCTGGTGCGGATGGTGCTGGAGCAGCGCGACGCGGCCCGGGCCCGCAAGGACTGGGCGACCGCTGACGCGCTGCGGGACCAGCTCAAGCGTTCCGGGGTGTTGATCGAAGACACCCCGCACGGCCCGCGGTGGACACTCGCGGACGGATCGGCGTGATTCCGGGTAGCCCCCGGCGGAGGGTTTGAGATGCCGGGTAACTCACAGCGCCGGAATCGGCGTACCACCAGCAAGAAGCCGCGCGCCGTCGGCTCGGGCGGGCAGCGGCGGCAGAGCCTGGAGGGCAGAGGTCGCACCTTGCCCGCCGACGAGCGCCCCTGGCACAAGGCGTACTCCGGCGAGGACGTGCCGAAGCGCACGGCATGGAAGCAGGAAAAGGATCGGCGCAAGGCCGCGGCCGAAGGGCACGGAGATCCCAAGGCGAGGCGTGGGCCGCGTCGCGGCGACCCCGGCCGGCCCGGCGGCCGTCGCGGCGGCGAGGACACCCCGGAGCTGCTCGTCGGGCGCAACCCGGTGGCAGAGGCGCTGCGGGCGCACGTGCCGTGCACCGCTCTGTACGTGGCGCAGAAGATGGACGCCGACGACCGGGTCACCGAGGCGGTGCGGATCGCCGGCAACCGGGGCATCGCGATCATGGAGGTGAGCCGGGCCGAGCTGGACCGGCTCAGCGGCGGGGCGCTGCACCAGGGCCTGGGGCTGCAGGTGCCGCCGTTCGCGTACGAGCCGTTCGACGATGTGCTCGCCGCCGCGCTGGAGAGCAAAGCCGCGGCTCCGCTGCTGGTGGCGCTGGACGGGGTGACCGATCCGCGGAACCTGGGCGCGGTGGTGCGCTCGGCCGCGGCGTTCGGGGCGCACGGCGCGTTCCTGCCCGAGCGGCGCGCCGCCGGGATGACCGCCACCGCGTGGCGCGCCTCGGCCGGCGCCGCGACCCGGCTCCCGATCGCCCGGGTGGTGAACCTGACCCGAGCGCTGAAGGCATGCCAGGCGGAAGGGTTCCTGGTCGTGGGCCTGGACGCCGACGGGGAGCTCCCGTTGTACGAGCTGCAGGCCGCCCTGGACCCGCTGGTGCTCGTGGTCGGCTCGGAGGGGCGCGGGGTCTCGCGTCTGGTGGGCGAGACCTGCGACCTGCGGGTGTCGATTCCGATGTCGTCGGATGTCGAGTCGCTCAACGCGTCGGTGGCCGCGGCGGTGGCGCTGGCGGAGGTGGCACGCCGTCGCGCCGCCTCGGACCTGCCCGCCGGCCCGCCGCCCGCGACCCCGACCGGCCCGCGTCACTGACCTGCCTGCGGCCGTACCCGCCAAGGCTCTTGCGGGCCGGACCGCTAGGCGCGGGCGAGCAGGATCGCTTCCAGCGGAGCTTCGCCGGCAACGCGCCGCTGCAGCAGGGTGATCCCGGCAGCGACCGCGCGCAGCCTGGCGCCGGTGTCGCGCATCCGGCGGGCGTCCGCCTCGGCGGCCAGCGCCAGGGCCGGCAGCCGGATGACCGCCAGGTCTGCGAGCGCCGGTGGCCGACGCCGCCCGAAGCCCGCCGCGGATGTCTCTGCCAGCCGACCGGCGACCACGGCGGCCCACGACTCCGGGTCCGTCTCGGGCTCGGCGAAGGCCACGCATGCCTGGCGGGCGGTCTCGGCGAGGGCGTCGAGGTCGACAGTGATCCCGCCGTCCTCCGGAACACCCGCGGAACGCACCAGGCTCTCGGCGAATCTCGCCGCGGCTGGCCGTTCATGTCCCGGCTCGGCGGCTGCGTGCGGCGCGCCTCCTGGCTCGGCGGGCTGCTCGTGCGCCGCCCGGACGGCGCGCGCCTGCGCGACGCCCACGGCCGATCGCCGGGTGTGGTCGAGGCCGAGGGTCAGGTCGGCGCCGAGTCCACGAGTGAGGTCGCGATCCAGGCCGAGCGCGGCCACGAGACGCCGGCCGGGTTCGCCCGCCTGGGTCAGGGCCCGATCCACGGCACGGGTGCACTCGAGGGCGTGGGCACGTGCCTGCTCAAGGGCCTGGGTGACGTCGCGGTCATGCGCGAAGTCATGCGCGAGGTGGCGGGCGAGGTCGGGGTCGAGAGTCCGTACGAGATCTCGGATGGTGAGCCCGATCGAGGCGTCGACGGCGTGGGTCAGGGTGAGGTCGAGCATGTGCACGACGACGTGGGCGTTGACCAGCTTCAACTGTGAGAGGACCACGTCGTCGGCCACATCCGCGACGGCCGCGTCGAGGATGTCCTGGCCAGAGACGGCACGCGGGTCCGGCCGTGCCGCGGCGACCCACAGGCCGGGCGTAGGGCCGTTCCCGCCGGGGTCGGTCCAGACGCATGCTCCCGGCTCGCTGAGCCACGGAGTGATCGATCCCGCCTTGGCGACCAGCCCTCGCACCTCGTCGCGGGTCGGAAGCTGGCACCGCGGCGCGTCGGCGCCGGTGACCGCGTTCGCCCAGGACACGAAGCGCTGCGCGTCGCGCCCCCACGCCCCGACGGCTGGCCGGCCCGGATCCGGGGCAAGCCCGCCGTCCGGGGGCGGGGTCCGGGTCTCCTGGACGAACAGCCAGTAGAGATCCTGGGCGACCGGCTGCGGGCAGAGATGACGGCCGTCGCCGATGGGAAGCGCGCTGTGGAGGTGCCGTGCGGCCAGCGCGCCGGCCACGAGCCGGCGGTGCGCCGGGTCGGCGTTCTCGGAGAACGCGCTGGCCCGGACAGCGTCGAGCCGCCGGCGCAGCTCCGGGGCGAGCGCGCCGCTGTGCCGGGCGCAGTCGAACGCCAGCGTCAACGCGGTGATCGAGTGCGACCTCAGACATGCCTGGACGATCGGGTCGGCGTCGGCGTCGGCGACGTACATCAACGTCGTCTCCCGCCACCACACGTCGTCGACCTGTTTCGTCAGCAGTCGGCTGTGCCGGTTGTCCCGGATGTGTGTGGCGGCGAGGTACTCGCCGAGCGTGTGGTGGGCGAAGCCGTAGCGGCCTCGTTCCCGCTCGACCAGGATGCCGCTGTGCTCGATGTCGGCGAGGAACTCCCTCGGGGTGATGGCCGCCGGGTTTCGCCTGAGGCCGTGCGCGATGTTATCCAGCGCCTGTTGTCGCGGCAGGTCCCGCACGCGCCGCTTCATCATCGTGAAGGCGAGCCCCGCCAGCACGCGCTCCTTGTCGGGGCGCCGCAACGCTCCGCTTTCTGCCGGGGGCGGGGCCGGCGGGTCCTCGGGCTCGCTGTCGGCATCCGGCGAGGATCGGAGCATCACCTGGAAGATCTTCCGGTACAGCTCGGCCCGGCTGCCGGGCAGCGCGCTCGCGTACCGGTGGACGTTGACCATCATGGTGAGCAGCAACGGAGTGACCGCGAGCTCGTGCAGCTCGGGAGCGGTCGCGAGCCGCTGGAGCAGGTCAGCGGCGCGCGCGTCGGCGCGGCGGCGGACAGCGGTGTGATCGCCGTGCCCGGCGCGCCGCTCGACGGCCAGGCACCACGCGCGCACGAAATGCTCGATCTGCGCGTCCGTGAAACGGCTGGAGCCGCGTCACGTCCGCGGCGCGGATCGTGGCCGTGGGGTACCCGCGCGGCCGTGAGGTGATCACGTAGTGGTTGTCCTGGTACATCTCGATCTGGTGCTCGATCCACCGGACGACCTGCGTCAGATCCTCGTCGAGCGCCACCTCGTCCAGTCCGTCGAGCAGCACGAGGGCGTTGCCGCGGCGCAGGCTCGCCTCCCACCAGCCGTCGGGAGCGCCGAGATCGCGCAGGCTCTCCTCCAGCAGCTCCGGCAGCGACAGCGTTGGGCGCCGCGCGATCCGGTTGGCGCAGTCGCGCAACGTCAGCAGGATCGGGATGTTCCGACGCGCCCCAGATCGCCCGCGCCGGTCGCGCGCGGCGCGCCGGGCCGCGTGCCGCAGGAGCGTGGTCTTGCCGCTGCCCGGGGCTCCGATGATCGCCAGGACGACCCGCTTGTCCCGGTCCAGGAACTCCTGAAGCGTGCGGCTCCGGGCATCGTGCGTCGCGCTGTCCGCGCCACCCTGGCTCGGCGAGTCGGCGGTGTGGAACACCAGCTGCGCGTCAACGAATATCTCGTCCAGCTCCAGCGCGTGCGGCGCCAGGATTCCCGGCACCGCACGTGCGGCGTACCGGTGTGAGTTGAGCACGTACTGCCGGTACCGGTCACCGTAGCGCCATCGGTCGACCAGATCCTGGATCCCGCGCGCGAGCTGGTCCACGCGTTCATTGACCACGACTACCCAGGACACGAACACCACACTCGCAAGCAATGTCAGGCGGCCGGCGCGCGCGGAGCACCTGCTCGGAGTGCCTCGCCGGCTACGGCGCGCTGCTGAGGACGGACCGGCACGTGCCGTCCACATTCGACGAACCCGAAGATCCGCATTCTATCTAACCCGGACCAGCGCAAATCATCAATTTCCGGCGTACGCCGGGCCGCCACCGCCGCTGCCTGCTGCCGGCCGGGGCCTGGTGACAGCGGCCAGTAGGATCGGGCGGGTTCGGGGCGAACTGGTCCGTGGGGACGGGAGCAGCGAGGCGGCGGGGCGGCGGGATGGCGCAAGCAGGGCATGCGATCGGTGTCGACCTGGGAACCTCGAACACCGTGGCGGTGGTGCGGTGGCCGGACGGCCGCACCCGCCCGCTGCTGTTCGACGGCCAGCCGATCCTGCCGTCGGCGGTGTATCTGGACGACCAGGGCCGGCTGCACATCGGCCGGGACGCGCAGCGCTTGGCCCAGCTGGACCCGACCCGGTACGAGCCGAACCCCAAACGCCGGATTGACGAGAGCACCGTGCTGCTCGGCGACCGCGAAGGGCCGGTGATCGGCCTGCTCGCCGCGATCCTTCAGTTGATCGCCGAGAAGGCCCGCGAGACCTGCGGCCTGCTGCCGCATGCGGTGCTGACGTATCCGGCGTCGTGGGGGGCCGCGCGCCGCGGGATCCTGCAGGAGGCCGCGTCCCAGGCCGGGTGGCCGCTGGTGCGACTGCTCCCGGAGCCGATCGGTGCCGCCCGGTACTTCGCCGACGCGCTGAGCCATCCCTTGCCGGACGGCGGGGCGTTGGCGGTGTTCGACTTCGGCGGCGGCACCCTGGACATCGCGGTGGTGCGCAACGACGGCGGGGCATTGGCGGTGATCGGCTCGGGCGGCGCCGAGGATCTGGGTGGACTGGACTTCGACGCGGCCCTGGTGAACCACCTTGGCGGCCTGCTCGCCACGCGACACCCGGCCGTGTGGCGGCAGTTGTCCGCCCCGGCGACGCCGACCGACCGCCGGCACCGGCGGCTGTTCTGGGAAGACGTGCGCGGCGCGAAGGAGATGCTCTCCCGCGCCACGGTCGCGCCGGTGCCGATCCCCGGAGTGGACGACGCGCTGCACATCACGCGGGAGGAGCTCGAGCGACTGGCCCGGCCGCTGGTGGCGCGCGCGGTGGACGAGACGAGCGCGGTGATCCAGCGGTGCCAGCTCGCGTCCGGGCAGCTCTCAGGCGTGTTCCTGGTCGGCGGCGCCAGCCGGATCCCGCTGGTGGCGCAGATGCTGCACGCCCGGCTCGGGTTCGCGCCGACCGCGTTGGAGCAACCGGAGCTGCCGGTCGCGGAGGGCGCCCTCGCGGAGCTGAACCCCGGCGCCCCGTCGCCGGTGAGCCCGGGCGTCCCCTCGCCCGTGAGCCCTCCCGGGCCTCCGGGGCCGCCGGCTGTCCGGCCGTGGTTCCGCAGGCCCTGGGTGTACGCCGCAGCCGCCGGCCTGGTCGCGGTCACGCTGCTCGGCGTGTCTCTGCTCTATGTGCTCGGCGACGGCGAGGAGCCCTTCGTCGACCTCACTCACGTCAAGACCGTCGGCTTCGAAGGCACGGCGTACCCGGCGGAGATCCAGGACGGCCGGGCATACCTCGCGGCGGAGAGCGACGGCGAGTTGAGCCTCACGGCGGTGAATCTGGCCGACGGCGAGGTGCTCTGGAACAAGCGGCTGTCAGCGGACGCGTGGGAGGACGGGATCACCGCGCACCAGAAGTTCGTGGTGGCCGTCGAGGAACATGACGACTCCAGCAGCACCCTGCACGCCTTCGCGCCCAGCGGCAAGAAGCTGCTGACGCGGAAGTTGCCGTACGGCGCCTGGCACATGGTGCACGAGGACCGCCTTATCGTCGGCGACCCGGAGCAGGACACGCTGGTCTGGATCGACGTCAACGGGAACAAGCAGGCCGGCCAGACCGAGTACACCGAGAGCCTGTACCCCGTCGACACCTGGGCGGCCGAGTCCGGTTCCGCCGCGCATCTGGAGGGGTACCGGTTCGAGTCGCCTGAGCCCGACCAGCGGATGGTGGCG
>WHSM01000474.1 GCA_009380105.1 Micromonosporaceae bacterium | reverse complement strand
GTACCGGCGCTGGTCCAGCCGCATGGAGCTGGTCATGGCGGCCGTCTACCACGCCATCCCGGACCCGGCCTCGCCGCCGGACATGGGCAATCTGCGCGGCGACCTGCTCGCACTGCTCCGGCTCAACGCCGAGCTGATGGCGGGGCCGGCCGGCGAGGCGATGCGGGGCCTGCTCAGCGAGGCGCTGAGCGAGGCGGGCGGGTTCTCGGGGCTGCGGCGGCTCTCCCGGGGAGCCGGGCGCACGGCCATGCTGGAGATCACCCGCCGGGCCGTCGAGCGCGGCGAGATCGACGCCGACGCAGTCACAGCGCGCCGCCTGGAGGTGGGCCAGGCGATGGTGCGCCAGCACTTCCTCTTCCAGGGAACCCCGATCCCCGACGAAGTCCTAGTGGAGATCGTCGACGAGGTGGTGGTCCCGCTGTTCACGGGCGCTCAGTCGGGCAGGCCGTAGCCGGCTGTGCGGTCGAAGACGATGCTGGTGTACGCGTTGGCGACGTCCGGCTGGCTGGTGATGTGGTCGAGCAGGAACTCCCGCAGCGCGTCGGTGTCCGCGCACGCGACGTGCACCAGGAAGTCGGTCTCGCCGGAGACGTAGAAGACGGCCTGCACGCCCGGCGCCGCGCGCACTGCCGTCCGGAACCGCTCGAACGCGTCCCGGGTGTGCGAGGTCAGCCGCACTGCGATCAGCCCCTGCAGCGGGGCCCCGAGCGCGGCCAGGTCGATGTCGGCGTGGTAGCCGCGGATCAGACCGCGCTCGCGCAGCGAACGCACCCGGCCGAGGCAGGTGGACGGGGCGATGCCCGCGTCCGCGGCGAGGGCGTTGTTGGGCTTGCGCCCGTCCCGGGCGAGCTGCCGCAAAAGGTTCTTGTCGACCTCGTCCAGCTCGGGTGTGGCGGGACGCCGCCGGGTCGGTGGCTCAGGCGGCCGACGATTATTCGCGTACGACATCGGGAGTAGCCAATCTTTCGCGTTGTCTTCGTGTGACCGGCGCTTGACAGAATCTTATGCGGAATCCTGGCGATCATCTGGCAGAGTGTTCGACACTCTGGAGCTGTCAGCACTCCCTGTAGTCGAGGAGGTAGGGCGATGGCCGCTTCGGTGGTCGGCGTGCCGAAGGAGATCAAGGACAGCGAGGGCCGGGTCGCGGTGCAGCCGGACGGGGCCGCGGAGTTGGCATATCACGGCCATCGCGTCGTGGTGCAGTCAGGCGCGGGGTCCGGCTCCGGCTTCGGCGACGAGGAGTACCACGCGGCGGGGGCAGAGGTGCTCGGCAGCGCCGACGACGTCTTCGCGGCCGCGGACCTGATCGTCAAGGTGAAAGAGCCGGTGAAGGAGGAGTACGAGCGCTTCCGGCCCGGCCAGCAGCTCTTCACCTACCTGCACCTGGCCGCGGACGGGCCGCTTGCCGAGTTCCTGATGGAACGGCGGATCGACTCCATCGCGTACGAGACTGTGCAGACCCCCGACGGCAAGCTGCCGCTGCTCACCCCGATGAGCGAGGTCGCCGGCCGGATGGCCGTGCAGGCGGCAGCCCACTGCCTGGAGAGCCCGTCCGGCGGCGCGGGGCTGCTGCTCGGCGGCGTGCCGGGCACCCCGGCAGCCAAGGTCACGGTCATCGGCGGCGGCGTCGCCGGCACCGAGGCCGCGAAGATCGCGCTGGGGATGCGCGCCATCGTGCGGGTGTTCGACACGAACCCGGCGCGGCTGGCGTACCTGTCGGACATCTTCGGCGGCCGGCTCGACCTGGTGACGCCCAACCGGGCCCGCACCGCCTCCTACGTCGCGGAGTCCGACGTGGTGATTGGCGCGGTGCTGGTGGCCGGCGCCAAGGCGCCGAAGCTGGTGACCCGCGAGATGGTCCGATCGATGCGCCCGGGAAGCGTGGTCGCCGACATCGCGATCGACCAGGGTGGCTGCTTCGAGACCAGCCGGCCCACCACGCACTCGGAGCCGACGTACCTGGAGGAGGGCGTCGTCCACTACTGCGTGGCGAACATCCCGGGCGCGGTCGCGCGCACCTCGACGCTGGCGTTGACCGGCGCCACGCTGCCGTACCTGCTTCGGGTGGCCTCTCTGGGCGTGGCCGGAGCTTCGGCGGCTGACCCGAACCTGGCCAAGGGCCTCACCACGCTCGGCGGCGCGCTGGTCTCACAGCCGGTCGCGGAGGCGCACGATCTGCCGTACACGGACCCGGGCTCCAAGCTCGCCGGTCAGTAGACGCTCAGCGCCGTGGATCACGCGCCAGACTGGGCCGCCTGGATCACGCCGCCGATGGCCTGGCCGACGCGGTCGGCGGCCTGGTCCGGGTCGGGCTGGCCGGCGTCGAGCCACGCGATGACCGCCTCAGTCGCCACAGCGGGAGCGAGTTGCGCGGCCCACGCGGCCCAGCGCTCGTCCGGGATCAGCTCGACGAGATGGCGGTGGGCGACGTCCGTGGCGGCGGCAGTCAGCGCGTCGGTGATGTCGCGGAACTCGGGCTCCCGCGCGGCGTGCCGGAAAAGGAGCCGGAACCCGTCCGGGTCGCCGCTGGCCGCCCGGAGCAGTGCCGGGATCGTGGCCTCGGTGAAGTTGTCCGTGCCCACGGCGTCGGCCAGGCTCGTGCAGGCGCGGTCGAGCACCGCCCGGTAGAGGTCGCCTTTGGACTCGAAGTGCCGGTAGAGGATCACGCGGCTGATCCCGGCTTCGGCGGCGATGTCGTCGAGGCCGGTGGCGTCGAAGCCGGCGCCCGCGAACGCGCGGGTCGCGGCGCCCAGGATCTGCTCGCGCCGTTCCGCGCGCGGCATCCGTCGCGTCGGGCTCACGGTCATCCGCCTGCCTCCTCTTGTATACGCTAAAGTTTACAACTAGCGTTGTTGACATGATCGTATACAAGTGGCGCCGCGTCCGCCGTGGCTGTCCGAGGAGCGTGGGATGACCAGCGAGAAGACGGAGACCGCCAAGGCGCGCCGGGTGTGGGACACGTTCGCGCCCCGCTACGACCGCACCATGCGGTTCTTCGAGCGGGTGCTGCTCAGCGGCGGCCGGGAGTGGGTGTGCTCCCGCGCGCACGGCGACGTGCTGGAAGTCGGGGTGGGCACTGGCCTGAACTTCCCGCTCTACCCGTCCGGCGTGCGCCTGACCGGAGTGGACCTCAGCCCGGAGATGCTCGCGC
>WHSM01000577.1 GCA_009380105.1 Micromonosporaceae bacterium | reverse complement strand
TCCAACTCAGTACCGAACTGCCCGCCGCCGTCCTCGCCCGCCTGCTCGGCATCCACATCGGCGTCGCCGTCGCCTGGCAACGCGCCAGCAGCGGCGACTGGACGGGATACGCGGCCGACGTGAGCCGCCGGATGGACGGCTGAAGGAAGGTATTCGGAGAGTTCTGATATCTGACGTCGCCAGAGAAGATCAGCCCGAACACCCTGTCCAAGGCCTACACCGACGCCGGCTACTTCGCCCGCAACATCCGAACCATCGAGGTCCTCATCGACCGTGACGCCGTCACCGCCGGCGCACCCGGCGACGGCCAGCCCTGGCAGCACTACGACCTCGGGGTGCTGCTGCGCCGTCACCGCGCGGACGACACCGTCACCAAGGCCATCGCCCGGGTCCTGCGAGCAGACCTCGTCGTCATTGATGACATCGGCCTCCTGGCCGTAGCCCAGGACGCCGCCGAAGGTCTCTACCGCCTCGTCGATGCCGCCTACGAGAAACGCTCGGGAGGATGTCCCGAGTTCCGTGGAACTTCGGTGGCGGTCCGGTGAGCATCAGGCTGCGCTCACGTCTTGAGTGTTGCAGTCGGCTCCGACAGGCTGGGCGGCTACATGCCGCTCCAGCGCGGCCCGTAGTGCGGGCAGGTGCAGGTGACCGTTCACCCGGCGGAACTGGCTGGACGCCTCGACCATCCCGGCCGCGCACCAGCGCAGCGCCATCTGCCCGTCTCGCCATCTCTTGACGTTGCGGGCGTGGTCGCGGCAGATCGAGATCATCGACTCGATCGCGTTGGTCGAGCGCAGCGTCCGCGCCAGCGTGGGAGGCAGGTCGAGACGGAGCACGGTCAGTGTCTCGTGGAGGCCCTCGCGCAGGCTGCCGGCGGCGCCGGGGTGGGTCTTGTCCAGCTCCTTGGCCAGCGCCTCGAGCAGCGCCTCGAGCAGCGCCTGGGCTTCGAGGGCGGAGCCGGCGTGGTAGGCCGCCCGCATCTGCTTGGCCACCGGGCCGCGCATCTTCTCGGGCAGGTGGTCACGAACATTCCTCAACTTGTGCAGTTGGCAGCGACCGATCACCGGGGCGTCGAACACCTCGTTGACCGCCGCGGTGAGTGCCTTGGCGCCGTCCAGGACGGCCAGGATCGGCTTGGTGACGTCCAGGCCGCGCTCGCGCAGCCCGACCAGCAGGCCGCGGACCAGGGTGGTGTTCTCCGTGGATCCCTCGACCAGCGCGAGGGGATGCTTGGTCCCGTCGATGTCGATGCCGAGCGCGACGACACACAGGTGGTCGGCGAAGTGGACCCCGTCGATCATGATCGCGACCAGGTCCAGCCTGGTCAGGTCCATGCCGAGCAGGTCGCCCAGCGCGTGCTCGGTCATCGCCACGAACTTGCGCGAGATCGCCGACTTCGACGTCGAGCTCGACGACGCGGTGACCTGCTCTCCGACCGGCTCCAACCCCACCGGGTAACGGCGCGTGGAGAGCCCGCCGAGCATCTTCTCCATCGCCAGCTTGCCGAGCAGCTCGGTGGAGTTGAACAGCTCATAAGCCGGCACCGGCACCTCACCGGCGCCCTCGCTGGCACGTACCCGGGGACGCCTCACCGGCACCCTGCGGCCGCCCAGGGTCACCGACCCGGCCTCGGTGCCGTGCCGGGTCGCCGTGCGGTCAGGGTCGTGCTTGCCACGCGGACCGCACACTGCGCTCACGTCGGCCTCCATCAGCTGGACCATCACCTGCAGCCCCGCGCCGACCGCGAGGGCCAGGAGCCCCTCGCGCATGTCGGCGGCGATCTCCTCCATCGCCACGCTCACCTGCTCGGGCACGGCGAGCGTGTTCGCCTCGCTGGTCGTGGTCTGGTACTTCTTGGTCACGGTGGTCCCCTGTCTTCTGGGTCGTCTTTGGCGGACGCCCAACACCTACCGCAAGGCAGGCGTCAGGCGGGGGACCGCCACCTCAAGTTCCACGAGATCCGGGACAACCTCCGTACGCGCGATCTCGTCATCGCCGAGCGGCGGCGCCGGCTCACCCGCATTGGCCGGGTGGCCGACCGACTCGAAGAACTCCTCGAAGCCGGCCGGAGT
>WHSM01000040.1 GCA_009380105.1 Micromonosporaceae bacterium | reverse complement strand
GCAGGGCAGTGGGCACGGGTAGCGGGGCAGGCGGGCAGTGGCACGGGGGAGACTGGGCGCATGGCCACGTTGGAGGACTGGACGCAGGCGGTACGTGTGGCGCTCGACCTCGACGTCGAGGTGGACGAGGCGCTGGTGCTGGATCTGGCGCGGGAGGCCGCGCACGGGGTGATGCGACCGGCGGCGCCGCTCACCACGTACCTCCTGGGACTGGCGGTGGCGCGGGGCGACGACCCCCGTGCGACGGCAGAGAAGCTCACAGACCTGGCCCGCGGCTGGCAGTGACGGACCGCCCCTGCCCACTTGGGGCGTCCGCAGACCGGCGACACGCCGGCGCCACCGGCGTGTCGCAGTCCCCGAACGCCCCAAGTGGGGACGGGCCAAAAGGGCGGCCTCACGTGAACGGGATCCAGGTCCGTTCGTGCAGGGTGCTCGCGTCGCTGGCCTTCAGGCCGGACATCGAGACCGTCCACAGCTCGTCGCCGATGATCAGTGAGCGGCGCACCATCCCGCCCTGGTAGTGCTCGCCGTCGTGGGAGACCGTGCCGATCTTGGTGAACGTGCTGCCCGACAGCTTCAACACCAACGCGCCGGCGCCCGGCTGACCCTGCGCGTCGACCTGGTACGTGGTCAGCGGGATCACGAGCAGGCCGGTCTTCGGCCAGTACAGGAACGCGTGCGGGTCGAACTCCGCCTCCGAGCGCCCGAACTTCACGTGGTGCTGCGCCAGCCGGCGCGGCGTCGCCGGGTCCGACACGTCGAACAGCGAGACCTGCGTGCCTGTCGTGCGGCCCTCCGTGCTCGCCTCCTGCCCCACGCCGATCAGCTGCCCGGCCGCCGCCGGATGCAGGTACGCCGAGTACCCGGTGATCTTCAACTCGCCGGTGACCTTCGGGCGCCGTGGGTCGCGCAGATCGATCACGTACAGCGGGTCGACCTGGCGGAACGTCACCACGTACCCGATCGGGCCGACGAACCGCACCGAGTAGATCCGCTCGTCCTTGCCGAGCCCTCCGACCGAGCCGACCGGGACCAGCCGCTGGTTCCGATGGGCCAGCACGTAGACGGCGCTCTCCGACCGCGGCTCCCGCCCCGCGCGGTCCTCCACGGCGTCCCCGGGCTGGCCGGCCGTGGTCGCGATCCGCAGATAGCCCTCGTGCTCGGACATGGAGTACTGGTTCAGCAGCCAGCCCGGGACCGACCCGGAGCCGGTGTGCCGAGGCGCCCCGGCCCGCGACGTGTCGAACTTGTAGATCTCGGTGCGAGGTTGCGAGGGCCGGGGCGGACGTCCGCTGTCGTCGAACGGACGCACCTGGCTCTGGTCGTTCGCCACGTAGAGGCTCTGCCCGGCGCCGTACACGGTGCGGCCGTCTGCCGCGATGCTGACCGCCTGCTTCCCGGACAGCTCCGCCTCCATCTCGAGGGTCATCACGGTCAGCATGGACGTCCCGGAGTACAGCACCGGCCGGCTCATCTGCGCGCAGCCGACCTGCCCCCGGGTCACGGACGTGCCGTCGTCGATCTCGTACCGGGGAAGCCAGTCTTCGATCTTCGAACTGTTGAGGGTGGCGAGGTTCTCGCGCTGGGCGCGCGCCGGCGACGTCGCCGCCTCGGGGCGCTTGAACGGCACCCGGGGCGCGGAGCTGGTCACCAGCCGCACGACGCCGCCCACGGCGCGGGCGTCGACGTACTCCCCGTCGAGCGTCATCCGACTCACCACGTCCGGCGCGCCGGAAAGGTCGATGAGCAGCACCTGCGTCGTGACGGGGGCGACGGTCGGGGACTCCTCGGCCTCCGGCAGGTCGTGGTGCGGGCGCCCCTGGGTGACCACGAGCGCGCGGTCGCCGTGCATCAGCAGGTGCACGCCGTAGCCTCCGTGGCCGCGTTCGCGGTCTTCGGACAGCTGCAACGCGCCGGTCTGTCTCCGGGCGGCCACGTCGACGACCCGCAGCGTGCCGTCGGCCACGGTGACGATGCGCCGGCCGTCCGTCTTCACCAGGTCGGGTTCGTCCACTCCCTTTTCGTGCACGTTGGTGGTGGAGTGGTCCGGCGCCGTGTCGGCCGCGCCCGGAGCCGCCTTGTCGGCCGCGCCTGGCGCGCCGGCTCCGCGGGCGGCCTCGGCGGAGTCGGCCCCGTCGGCGATGTTGCCTCGGGCGTGCCCGAACGCGAACCCGTGCGGGCCGACGTACGGCCGCGCCGCGGCCCGCAGATCCTTGATCGCCTCGCCGCAGGAGTCGAAGGCGACCAGCCGCACCGCGGCGCTGCGCACGTGTGGCGTCTGGCTTTCGCCGACGGTGCATCCGGCGAGCGCGCCGGCGGAGAGAAGTCCGAGCGCGAGCGTCGCCTGCGCCGCGGCAGTGCCCTTTGTCGTGGTCATGTCGCTTCGACGTGGACGGGCGTCGATCTGGTTCCCGGGAACGTCACACCGGCGTTCCCTTCGTTCATTACCCGGCGGTAGGGTCCACCGCATGCGTGCTGTGCAGGTGGTGCGACTGGACGGGCCGGATGCGGTCGAGGTGCGGGACATCCCGGAGCCGGAGACCGGCGCCGGGCAGGTGTTGATCGAGGTGCGGGCGGCCGGGTTGACGTTTCCGGACGTGCTGCTCACCCGCGGGCGCTATCAGCTCAAGCCGGATCCGCCGTTCTCGGTCGGCTCGGAGGTCGCCGGAGTCGTGCGCTCGGCGCCGGACGGCGCGGCCGTGCGGGCCGGCGACCGGGTCGCGGCGTTCCCCGGGATCGGCGGACTTCAGGATCTGGTGGCGCTGGACCAGTCGCTGGTCTTCCCGCTGCCGGAGCGGGTCGACTTCGCGGTCGCCGCCGGCCTGCCGATGAACTACCTGACGGTCCACTTCGGACTGGTGCGCCGCGGACGGCTGCGGGCCGGCGAGACAGTGCTCGTGCACGGCGCCGGCGGCGGTGTCGGCGCCGCCGCGATCCAGCTCGCCAAGGCGCTCGGCGCCCGGGTGATCGCCGTGGCGTCCTCCGAGGAGAAGCGGGATCTGGCCTGCCGGACCGGCGCCGACGACGCCATCGACGTGACCGGATTCCGGGACGTCGTGAAGGATCTGACCGGCGGGCGCGGCGTCGACATCGTGGTGGACCCCGTCGGCGGGGACCGCTTCACCGATTCCCTGCGCAGCCTCGCTCCCGAGGGTCGGCTGCTCGTCGTCGGCTTCACCGGCGGCGAGATCCCGACCGTGAAGGTCAACCGGCTCCTGCTGAACAACCTCGACGTGGTCGGTGTGGGCTGGGGGGCGTTCGCGTTGCCGCGGCACGGGTTCATGCGGGAGCAGTGGGACGAGCTGCTGCCTCACGTCGAGTCCGGGGCGCTCAGTCCGCCGCTCGGCGGCAACTACCCGGTGGACCGGGCGGCCGAGGCGCTCGCCGAGATCGAGCAGCGACGCGCCGCCGGCAAACTGATCGTCAAGTTCTGAGGGACTACTGCGGCGGGGCGAGGGTGCGCTCCACCAGTCGCGACAGCACGATCATCGACTGGGTCTGGGTGACGAACGGCTCGGCGCGCAGCCGTTCCAGCGCCTGCTCCAGGTGACCGATGTCGGCCGCGCGCAGGTGCACCAGGGCGTCGGCGCCGCCCGAGACCGTGTACGCGCCCACCACCTCCGGATGCCGGCGGGTCGCCTCGGCGATCTGCGTCGGCGTCGTGCGACCGGTGCAGAACAGCTCCACGAACGCCTCGGTGGTCCAGCCGACCGCGGCCGGGTCGACCACCGCCGTGAACCCGCGGATCACCCCGCTGGCGCGCAGCCGGTCGACGCGTCGTTTCACCGCGGGCGCGGACAAGGAGACCTGCGCGCCGATGTCGGCGTACGACTTGCGCGCGTCCGCCCCGAGAATGGCGATGATCCGCCGGTCAACGTCGTCCATCATGTTGCAGCGGAGCGTACAGCGGTGTCAGACTCGCTCGCGCTATGAAGGCGTGTCAGCTTGCGTCGCACCTCGCCGCCGAAGTCCATGTGGGGCCAACATGCTGTGGTACGGAGTCCGCACGATCGTCGAGTCGAGCGAGCCCGGCACCTACGAGGAGCGGATCACGATCTGGCTCGCCGACTCGTTCGAGCACGCGATCGAACAGGCCGAAGAGGACGCGATCGAGTACACCGAGGCCGTCGGCGGCGGGTACGTCGGGATGGCTCAGGCGTACCTCATCGGGGATGGCGCTCCCGGCAACGGCGACGAGGTGTTCTCGCTGATGCGGGACTCCGACCTGCCTCCCCAGGAGTACGTCACCCGCTTCTTCGACACCGGCGACGAGCGCCAGGGCGGCGCCCCGTAGCGATCACCTGGGCCGCGAGATGACTATCAGCCGGGCGGTCGGTGTGTCGCCGGACTTGGGGCCGGCGAGCGCGATCACGTCCCCGACGTCGAGGTCGTCCGCCTTGACCGAACCGCGGCGTTCGATCACCCGCAGCTTCTCCCCGAGCTTCCAGGTCAGGCTGAACCCGTCGGCGGACTTCACGGTGATCTCCGAGTCGTCTGCCTTCGTCACCGTGCCGCGCTGCACCGCGATGGTCCGCGGCCCGTCCTTGCCGTCGATCACGAGTTCGCCGTGCAGGATCTTGTGGCCGAAGAACCCGCGGGTGCCCTTGTGCCTGCCCCAGCCGCGCCCTGGTTTGTCGGCGTCGCGAGACGGGTGCGCCGCCGGCTCCGCCTCGATGCCGAGCGCCTGCTCCTCGGCGCTCAGGTCGAGGGTGGGCTGTCGCGGCTCGCTGGTGCGCTGCGCCGGGTCCGCCCCGCACGCGGTGAGACTCGCCAGTCCGATGAACGCCGCCGCGCCGAGCGCGAGGAACGCGCGTAGAGACCTCTGATTCATGAGGTCGCATGCTTCCGTGATTCGGGGCCGGCCCGCAACCCGCTCCCGGATCAGAAGGCCAGCTCCCGCAACCCGCTCCCGGGTCAGAACGCCAGTTGCAGCGGCTGCTGGAAGATCCGCCCGAACATCGCGTCGAGCCGCCACACCTGGTGTCGGTGCGGCGCTTGGATGATGAACCGGTGCCGGCCGGTGTCGATCGTGAACGCCAGCTCCATCGCCGAGCGGCGCGGGTCGGCGCTCCACGCGACGTTCGCCAGCGAGCCGATCGGGGCGTCCAGGTGCGGCCTGATCCGGCTCAGCATCCGGGTTTCCTGGGTGATGACCAGGCGTTCCCTGGTGATCATGAGAATGAACTCGCCCTGCCACGGCCGCTCGGCGCGCACGCAGCGCGCCACGATCAGCACCGGGTCGCGGTCGGGGACATTGCGGCGGAGCACGGGCGCGTGGCGGCTCACCGTCGTCACGGGCAGCTCGGACTCGGCTGCGGCTGGAAGCAAGGTTCGAGTGAACTGGTCCATCGCCGTCTTCCCTGTCGAGATGGTGACGCCAGGTACAACGCGCGACTGCCCAGAAATGTGACGCCCGGTGAGCGCATCACACCCATTCGTGGCTACACCAGAGCGATGATCATGACCTGGACAGCGCCCCCACCCGCGTGTCGCGCTGCTGCGGTCATGATCATCCGGGCCGACCGGGCCGACCGGGCCGACCGGGCCGACCGCGGCCTAGGGGCATGAGAAGTGTTTCGGCGGAGTTAGCGGAACGCTCTGGCGGGTATCTAGCAGGATAAATCCGACAAAAGCCTACTTGGTGGTTGCGTGGTGGTCTCAAGAGCGCGAGTCTGCGTTGTCCCGCGCTCGGTGATCGGGCAGGCTGAAGCTGTGACGACGCAGGGGGAGGACACAGGCGTCGCGCAGCCGGGGGGTGGGACTCCAGGTACCGATGACGGCGTCGCCGAGCAGGAGGCTGAGGTGACTCGTACGGCGGGCTCACCACCGTCCAGCGGCGCGGGCGTGTCGTCCGGAAGCGCTGACAACGACGTGGAGTCGGCCGCGGCTGAAGCCGGGCCGGCCGAGCGCCCTGCGCCGGGCGCGCGCTCCAAGCGGCCCAAGCCTTCCCCCGTACCCAAAAAGAAAGATCCTTTCGAGCCGCTGCGAGAGGCGCTGGCCGAGTTGCGCGTCGCGCTCGCCGCGGCCCGGTTCGGGCTTTCGCTGCCCTCCGCCGAGGAGGCGCAGCGGCAGACCACGAGCCTCGTCGGGCAGCTCGACGACTACGTGCTGCCCCGCCTGGCACGCCTGGACGCTCCGATGCTGGTGGTGGTCGGAGGCTCGACCGGCGCCGGCAAGTCCACACTCGTGAACAGCCTGTTGCGCGCGCCGGTGAGCCGGGCCGGCGTGCTGCGCCCCACCACCCGCTCCCCGGTGCTGGTCTGCAACCCGGACGACGCGCCGTGGTTCGGCGAAGCCCACCTGCTGCCCGACCTGCCGCGCGCGCACGCCGTCGTGGACGGCCCGCGGTTGCAGGTGGTGACCGCGCCGGAGCTGCCACCCGGCCTGGCGTTCCTGGACGCGCCGGACATCGACTCGGTGGTCGACGCCAACCGTGACCTGGCCGGCCAACTGCTCGCCGCCGCTGACCTCTGGCTCTTCCTCACGACAGCGGCCCGGTACGCCGACGCCGTGCCGTGGGACGTGCTGCGGGAGGCCCGCGAACGTGGCGCCGCCGTCGCCCTGGTGCTGGACCGCGTGCCGCCCGCCGGCCAGGACGTGGTCGTCGAGCACCTGCGGCAGATGCTCGTCGATCACGGCTTCGGCGAAGCGCCGCTGTTCGTGGTGGGCGAGCAGGAGCTGGACCGCCAGGGGCTGCTGCCGGAGACGACCGTGGCGGCGCTGCGGGAGTGGTTCGCCACGCTGGCCGGCGACGCCGGTCACCGCGCCGCCGTGATCCGTCAGACCCTCAGCGGCGCGATCACCGCGCTGCACTCACGCATCGACGCGATAGCGGTGCAGGCCGACGCGCAGCGCGACGCCGCCGCGAACCTGCGGGTGGCGGCGCAGAACGCCTACAGCGAGGCGTGGGACCGGGTCGAGGAAGGGCTGCGTGACGGGGCGCTGCTGCGCGGCGAGGTGCTCGCGCGGTGGCACGAGCTGATCGGCACCGGCGAGCTCACCCGTGCCCTGGAGACCCGGGTCGGCAAGGTGCGCGACCAGCTCCGCGCCGCGATCACCGGCCGGCCCCTGCCGGGGCGCAAGTTCCAGGCGGCGCTCACCTCCGGAATCGGCGCGCTGATCACAGCCTCGGCCGGGGACGCCGCCGAGCACACCGCGGCGCACTGGGTGAACCATCCCGCCGGCCGGGCGCTGCTCGACTCCCCTGACGACCGGCTCCGCCTCCACCGCGCGTCGCCGGACCTGGCGGAGCGCGCTGAGCAACTCGTCGCCGACTGGCAGCGCTGGGTGCTGGAGCTGGTGCGGCACGAGGCGGCCGGCAAGCGTTCGGTGGCCAGGCTGACGGCGTACACGGTGAACGCCACCGGCCTGCTGGTGATGATCGGGGTGTTCGCCTCGACGGCGTTCATCCCGACCGGGGCAGAGGTCGCGGTGGCCGGCGGCACCACGGTCGCGTCGCAGAAGGTGCTGGAGGCGATCTTCGGGGACCGGGCCGTGCGCGACCTCGCCGCCCGTGCCAGGCAGGACCTTCTTGATCGGGTACGAGTGCTGCTCGACGACGAGCGTCAGCGCTACACGGACCTGCTGCACGAGGCCGGCGTGAACCCCGGCGCGGGCGACCGACTCCGCACCGCCAGCGGCGAGGTGGAGCGGGCCCGCGTCGCGGCCG
This sequence comes from Micromonosporaceae bacterium, assembly GCA_009380105.1. Classification (GTDB taxonomy): domain Bacteria; phylum Actinomycetota; class Actinomycetes; order Mycobacteriales; family Micromonosporaceae; genus WHSM01. The sequence goes on along the minus strand of WHSM01000040.1, from coordinate 9,769 downwards.
GGATCACGCCCACGCCGGACGCGCTCGCCGCGATCCCGCTGCCCGGTGAGGGTGACGAGGAGGGTGACGAGGAGGAGGTCGCGGCCGAGGCAGAGCAGGAGGCCGGCGAGCGGCCTGGGGCGGCGTCGGAGCCGGAGTCCGAGGGTGAGCGGGCGGCGGAGGAGGGCGGCACACCTGAGGGCGACCCGGCCTCGGAGGGTGACGCGCCTGAGCAGGGCGACGACGCGTCGGATGCCGGCGTTGACGCCGCGCCGGATTCGCAGGAGCCCGACCCCGACCCGGAGACATCTCCCGAGGCGGCGCCCGACGATGCGGCAGGTTCTTCGCCAGATGACGAACCGGCCGCGGAGCCTGAGGGCGACGAGGAGGGCGGCGGCGAGGCGAGTGGCAAGGTGAAGCGGGCGAAGACGGCGAGGCGGAAACGGTGAGCGTGCTGGCGCGGCGCGGCGAGGCTCGGGAGATGGACGCTGACGCGCTGGTGTCCAAGGTGGAGGGTCTGAACCGCCTGCTCAAGGTGGTGGCCGGCCGGGTGCCCGTGGATCGGCTGACCACGGCCCGCGCGGTGGTCGACCGCGCGGGCGAGCGGCTGCGCCTGTCCCGGGACCACACGGTGGTGGCGCTGGCCGGCGCCACCGGCAGCGGCAAGTCGAGCCTGTTCAACGCGCTCAGCGGCCTGGAGCTGTCCCGGGTCGGATATCGCCGCCCCACCACCGCCGCGGCCCACGCCTGCGTGTGGAACCCCACCGGCGCCGCCGAGCTGCTGGACTGGCTGGGCATCCCGAAACGACACCAGGTGGCGCGGGAGTCCGTGCTGGACGGCGAGTCCGAGGCGCCGCTGCGCGGCCTGGTCCTGCTGGACCTGCCCGACTTCGACTCCGTCGAGGTCACCCACCATCTGGAGGTCGACCGGATCACCGGCCTGGCCGACCTGTTGATCTGGGTGCTCGACCCGCAGAAGTACGCCGACGCCGTGGTGCATCAGCGTTATCTGCGGGGACTCACCAAGTACACCGAGGTCACCGTCGTCGTGCTGAACCAGATCGACAAGCTGAGCCCGGACGACGCGCGGCGCTGCCTGGACGATGTGCGCCGGCTGCTGGACGAGGACGGCCTCCACGAGGCGCGGCTGGCCGGCGCCTCCGCGAAGACGGGCTCCGGTGTGGACGGCCTGCGTGAGCTGCTCGCCAAGACGGTGGCCGACCGGCAGGCGACTCTGCAACGGTTGGCCGGCGACGTGGACACCGCGGTGGAGTCGGTGGAGCACCTCGTAGGTCCGGAGATCGCCGAGGACGCGGTGGACCGGGCGATGGTGAACACCCTCGCCACGAAGCTGGGCGACAGCGCCGGCGTCTCGGCGGTCGCCTCGGTCGCGGCGGCGACGTACGAGAGCCGCGGGCTGCGCACGACCCGCTGGCCGATCGCGCGCTGGCTGGCGCGGGTGCGACCGGACCCGTTGCGCAGGATGGCTGCGAGGGTGGGAGCGCCGCTGCCGACGCCGAACGGCGGCCGGCACCGGCACGCCGCCGCGGAGCCGAGCGCGGCGCAGCGGTCTCAGGTCGACCTGGCCGTGCGGGCGCTGGGGAACCAGGTGAGCGAGGGTCTGCCGGAGCCGTGGCCGGAGGCGATCAGCGCGGCGGGGCGCACCAATGTCGACATGCTGCCCGACGAGCTGGACAGTGTGATCTCGGAGACCGACCTGGGGGTCTACTACACGCCGTTCTGGTGGCGGTTAGTCAACGGGATGCAGTGGCTCTTCTTCACCGCCGCTGTGCTCGGCGGCCTGTGGCTCCTGGGTCGCGTGACGGTGGCGTTCCTGGCGTTGCCGGAGCTTCCGATGCCGACGGTCGGGATCTTCCCGATCCCGACGATCATGCTGGTGGCCGGGGTGCTGCTGGGCCTGGTCACGGGAGCGCTCGCGCGGCGGCTGATCTTCATCGCGGCGCGGCGGTTCGGCGAGCGAGCCGAGCGGACCCTGCGCGCGGCGGTCGCGGCGGTGGCCCGGGAGCGCGTCGTGGCCCCGATCCGGACGGAGTTGGCGGCGTACGCCGACGCCCGCGCGGCCCTGGCCGCGGCCCGGGGCGAGAGCTGACCCCGTCCCGCCCTTTTTGCGTGGCTGTTCCAACGCGTAGGGTGGCGTGATGCCGTCTGCCCCTCGCCGTCGCAAGTCCGGCCCTAACCGGCGGCCGGTTTCGAGCCGGCACAGCGACCAGTACCGAGACCCTGGCAAGACCGCCGACGGCCCTGCCCCGGCGGCCGGCGGCCATGCCAAGGCCGGCCAGGCCACAGCCGTCGACACCGCACGCGACGTGATCTACGAGAAGATCCTCGACGAGGCCGCGCCGATCGCGGACATCGAGGTCGCGCTGGACGCCGAGCTGGCGGTCTCCGCCCTGCTCGGCGGGGTGTACGCGACCAGCGACACCGGCCGCGACCGGGCGGTGCGCGCCTTCGCCGCGGAGTTCGGCCGCTACCTGGCCCGGCGGCGCAGCCTCCAGGCGCGGGCCGTGCGCGCGGGACTGGCGGCGATCCTTCCCGGCGAGGTGAGCGCGCCGTCGGGCAAGTCGGCCGCGCCGGACTGGGCCGCCGTCGCCGGCAAGGTGACGTGCACGGGAACCTGGGCGGTCGCCGACAGTTACGGTGACCAGACCCAGTACGTCGCCACGTTCGCGTACGCCGACGCGGATCTCGGCGGGCCCGAGCACGCGGTGTCGTACCTGCTTGACCACAACCTCGGCTACGCGAAGGACGTGTCCATCGGAGCGCCGGCCGATCAGGTGGTGGCCAGCTGGCAGACGGAGGCCGAGCGCGACCCGGACATCACGATCGACCCGGCCGACCCGGCTGAGCTGCGGGGCGCGGTGACGGCGTACCTGACCCGCACCGACGCGTTGGAACAGCCGCCCGCGGGCCGGTACGCCGAGGATCGCGCGTTCGCCCTCGCCCGACTGGCGGTGCTGCCGGAAGGCGAGCACGCCCGGCCCACGCTCTCCGACGGCGCGCGCGACGCGCTGGTCGCCGACTTCCTGGCCGCTCCCGAGGCGGCGGCGGTGGGTGGTGGACCGGTCCAGGCCGCGCCGTCCACGCAGGTGCTGGCGTGGTGCGCCCGCGCCGCGGCCGACTTCGCGGTCGACGACAACGACGGCGACCCGCTGCGCTGGAGCCCCACGTCCGTGGAGTTGATGCTGCTGCACTGGGCGCCGGCGCAGTTGTCCCGCACGCATCCCGCGGTGCCGTGGCTGCCCGAGGTGCTGGACGCTTTTCTGGGGTACGCCGCGCGGTTGAAAGGCCAGTCCGACCAGGCGCTGGAGGCCACCCGCGCCGCGGTGACCGGGTGCGCGGTGCAGTACACCGACGCGATGACCGGTGAGACCCTCGGCGAGCCGGTGATGGACATCCTGGCCCGGATGGTGGCCGACGGCGTGGACCCGATGGACGAGGACGCGGTGCTCAAGTGGGTGCTGGCGGACCGCGCCCGGCGAGGCCTGGACTGAGGGTCGCCGCCATGGGACTGGATGTCACCAGGGAGCGCGTGATCCCCGCGCCGCCGGACCAGGTCGCGGCGTATGCGATGGACTGGCGCCACGATCACGAGTGGACCCAGGGGATCCGCCGGGCCGAGTTGACCCGGGAGGCCTCCGCCGGCGGGTTCGGCCTGGGCGCGCAGGTGACCCGCACGGCGTACTTCCTCGGCAAGCGCATCGACTACGTGCTCGAGATCGTCGGTTACGACCCGCCGACGCTGCTGGACATGAAGTCCGTCGCCGGCCCGATGCCCATGCACGTCACGTACCGTTTCGAGCCCCACCCGGACGGCGCGCTCGCCAGCATCCGGGTGCGCGGCGACGCGAGCGCGTACTACCGGATCGCCGGGCCGGTCATGGGGCTGATGGTCGGGCGGAATCTCGCCAAGGACCTCCGGGATCTGCGCCGCCACATGACGGGCGGCCGTGGCTGACGTCGCGGCCGACTATCGGGAGTTCGGCGAGGTCTACGCGCGCGGCGTGTCGCCGCTCTACGAGGAGCTGTCGTACGGCGTCGCCGCCGACTCCGACCTGCTGGCCCTGCTGTCGGAGTTGCCGCCCGGGAAGCGGCAACCGAATCTTCTGTACGCGGCCGCGCGGTTCGCTTTCGGTGTCGCGTCCGATTTCGCCGAGTTCCGCCGCGGCGTCCTTGACCGCCGCGACGCGGTGGTGGCGACGATGCTGGCGCGGCGTACCCAGACCAACGAGCCGGCCCGCTGCGCCTCGCTGTATCCGCTGTTGGCGCGCCTGCCGCAGCCGGTGGCGCTGCTCGAAGTCGGCGCCTCGGCCGGGCTGTGCCTGCAGCCGGACCGCTACCGGTACGACTACGACGGCGTGCCGGCCGGAGACCCGGACAGCCCGCTGCTGCTGCGATGCCGGGTCGCGGGCTCGCCGCCTCCGGGGACGGCCGGCGAGCTGAGCGTAGCCTGGCGGGCCGGGATTGACCTGAACCCGCTCGACATCACCGATCCGGACGACGTGCGGTGGCTGGAGACGCTCATCTGGCCCGGTCCCGGCCACGACGAGCGAGCGGGACGGCTGCGCGCGGCAGTCGAGATCGCCCGGCGCGATCCGCCTCGCGTCGTCCCCGGCGACCTGAACGACCTGCTGCCTGCGCTGGCGGATGAGGCGCCGTCCGGCGCGACCCTGGTGGTGTGCCACACGGCAGCGATCGCGTATCTGTCCGGAGTGGACCGGCGCCGGTTCATCGATGTCGTCCGCGGTCTGCCCGGTCGCTGGATCTCGCAGGAGGCGCCAACGGTGATCTCCTCGGTCGCCGGCCATCTGCGGGGTGAGCCGCCGCATCCGGCGATGTTCGCGATGGCGTTCGACGGCGAGCCGGTCGCGTACACCGCCCCGCACGGCGGCGTCATCCACTGGCTGTCCCGATAACCCGCACACCATGCCGATGTCCGTGGAAGAAGCGTCGCACCGGATCCCCATGTCCTGGGCGCCCGGCCTCGGCGTACGGGTTGGTCAGCGCAGTCTTGGCGGCTTGGGGATCGCTGACATCCGAGCCGGCATCGGTGGCTTCGGCGTCCGGAACGCGCATCGGGCCAGCGCTTGGGGCGTCCGGGCGCGGCACTGCTTGGGAAGCCTCCGCCCCGACTCCTCGCCCGGCGGGGTGGCCTTCGGTGGGCGGCGTGCTTCCGGCGTGCGGGGCGTCTTCTCCTGCGTACGCGGCGCTTTGCCTTGCGGCTCCCGGGATGGTGAGCGGCCCCTGTCGCTTGTGGAGGAGCCGCTCGCCTTGTCCCTGGCGCTCTCGTCCCGCGGGGCGGCGGGCGTCCCGCCGGTCTCCACGCCGGTGACGTCGGGGGCGCGCACCGGACCGCTGGGTCGCGCCGCGATGTATGGGGTCGTGGCCCGCGACGGGGTGCCGGTGAGTTGACGCGCGCCGGTGGCCACGACGGCGGCAGTGGCGAGCGAGGCCAGTGCGACCAGGCCGGCGATCGCCGCCACCTGGGCGTGGGCCGACAGCCATCGGACCATGACGGGACGGGATGGCGGCGCGTCCGGGGAGTCGGCGGGGTCGCGGACAGAGACGACGCCGGCCACGGCGGTGGGGGGAACCACAGTGACCGGCGTCGCGTCGGGGTGCGTGTGAGCAGCACACGGGGCCAGTGTGTCGGCCCGTGCGGCTTCTTCCCGCGCCGCGGATTCGCAATCCGCTCTGACATTCGTCTGGCGCATCGCACCCCCGATCCGGTCCTGATTACAGCGTGACGCGCCAATGCTCGTCCTGCGACCTGATTGCACAAGATTTGAGACACTAGAGTAGACTTTTCTGATTTGTGTGGCATGTCGCATCCGTCGGCAGGGTCCGACGCCACGCAACGGCCGCCGCCACGGTCGCCGGGATTGCCGCCGCTTGCCGGATGCCGCCGTTATGAAGATCGTCATTTCCGGTACGGACGTGCTGCCTGACGGGCGCTTTCGTACCCAAAGTGGCGATCTTGGGGGAGCTAGGCGGGCGATCTTGAGGAGTCGGGCGGGTGATCTTGGCGAGGTCGGCCGGGTCGGAAGATCGAAGAAGTTTCACCAACCCGTGACTGTGGCTGCTCTCACTGCGTCTGCCATGCTGGACACATCGGCAACGGGGCCGCCTGGCAGTCCGCGGTGGGTCCAGCGGCTTCTCATCGCGCGTACGGCGCGTTCACGCCGCGGGACTCGGACTGCACTATCAGCGCGGTCCTCGGTCGAGGCGAGGGAAGGCGCCGCTGGCGACGGGGCGGCCGCTGGAAGGCATTCGCCGGAAAGCAGCCGTGTGAGCAGCCCGGACCCTCGCACCGGGGCATGAGTCAGACCGACGCGCGCCCCGGCGCCACAGCAGGACGGCGTGGCGACCCCACGCCGGCTCGCAGAGCGAGGGAGAGAGAATGGCGAAGGCCAACGCAGCCCGTGCTGGAAGCCGGGCGTCAAGCGGCGCGAAACGCGCGCCGACGAGGGCGAAGAGCGGCGGCAGGTCCGCAGCCAAGGGAGAGGTCAGGCACGACCCGGAGTTCGTGCAGCTCCTCACCCCCGAGGGCGAGCGGATCGAGCACCCCGAGTACTCAGTCGACTTCACCGACGAGGAGTACCGCGGCCTCTACCGCGACCTGGTGATCGTCCGCCGACTGGACGCCGAGGCGACCGCGCTGCAGCGGCAGGGCGAATTGGGCATCTGGGCCAGCCTGTTGGGGCAGGAGGCCGCGCAGATCGGCTCCGGCCGGGCGCTGGCGACCCAGGACATGGTGTTCCCGACGTACCGCGAGCACGGCGTGCTGTGGTGCCGGGGCATCGACCCGATCATGCCGCTGGGCCTGTTCCGCGGCGTCGACTTCGGCGGCTGGGACTCCCGCGCCGCGAAGATGCAGATGTACACGGTCGTGATCGGCGCGCAGACCCTGCACGCCACCGGATACGCCATGGGCATCGCCAAGGACGGCAAGGTCGGCGGCGACGACGGTGAGGCCGTGATCGCCTACTTCGGCGACGGCGCCACCAGCGAAGGCGACGTCAACGAGTCCTTCGTCTGGGCGTCGGTGTTCAACACGCCGATCGTGTTCTTCTGCCAGAACAACCAGTACGCCATCTCCGAGCCGGTCGAGCGCCAGGCCCGGGCCCCGATCTACCGGCGGGCCAACGGGTACGGCTTCCCCGGGCTCCGGGTCGACGGCAACGACGTGCTCGCCAGCTACGCCGTGACGCGCAGGGCCCTGGACGCCGCGCGTCACGGCGAGGGGCCGAGCCTGATCGAGGCGTACACGTACCGGATGGGGGCGCACACCACCTCCGACGACCCGACCCGCTACCGGATCGCGAGCGAGGTCGAGGCGTGGCAGCAGAAGGACCCGATCCTGCGGATGCGGCGGTTCCTGGAGCAGCAGAAGATCGTCGACTCAGCGTACTTCGAAGGGCTCGAGAGCGAGGCAGACGAGTTGGCGGTGGACCTGCGCGCGCGGGTGCTGGCCCTGCCGGATCCGGCGCCGGCGTCGATGTTCGACAACGTCTACCCGCACGGCTCCGCGGCGCTCGCCGAGCAGCGGGAGCAGTTCGCCGCGTACCACGCAGGGTTTGAAGCCAGCACGGTTGAAGCCAGCACGGTTGAGGGAGGGGATCACTGATGGCTGAGACGATGACCATCGGCAAGGCTCTCAACTCGGGTCTGCGCCGCGCGATGGAGGACGACTCCAAGGTCCTGTTGATGGGCGAGGACATCGGCAAGCTGGGCGGTGTCTTCCGGATCACCGACGCGCTGCAGAAGGACTTCGGCGAGGACCGGGTGATCGACACCCCGCTCGCCGAGTCCGGGATCGTCGGCACCGCGATCGGCCTCGCGCTGCGCGGCTACCGCCCGGTGTGCGAGATCCAGTTCGACGGGTTCGTGTTCCCCGCGTTCGACCAGATCGTCACCCAGTTGGCGAAGATGTTCGCCCGCTCCGGCGGCCGGGTCGCCCTACCCGTGGTGATCCGGATTCCGTTCGGCGGCGGCATCGGCGCCGTGGAGCACCACTCCGAGTCGCCGGAGGCGTACTTCGCCCACACCCCGGGTCTGAAGGTGGTTTCCTGCGCCACGCCGCACGACGCGTACTGGATGATTCAGCAGGCCGTCGCCTCCGATGACCCGATCATCTTCATGGAGCCGAAGCGGCGCTACTGGGAGAAGGGCGAGGTCGACACCTCGCGGAGCCTGCTCCCCTTGCACGCGTCGCACCTGCTGCGGGAGGGCACGGACTGCACCGTGGTGGCCTACGGCCCGATGGTGCGGGTGGCGGTGGACGCCGCGACCGCGGCCGCGGAGGACAACGGCCGGCAGCTCGAGGTGATCGACCTGCGGTCCGTCTCCCCGTTGGACCTGAAGCCGGTGTACGAGTCGGTGCGCAAGACCGGCCGGCTCGTGATCGTGCACGAGGCGCCGCTCACCGGCAGCATCAGCGGAGAGATCGCTTCGAAGGTCGCCGGGGAGTGCTTCTACTCCCTGGAGGCCCCGGTGATGCGGGTGACAGGCTTCGACGTGCCGTACCCGCCGGCCCGCATCGAGGAGGAGTACCTCCCCGACCTGGACCGGGTGCTCGACGCCGTCGACCGCACCTTCACCTTCTAAGGGCTCGGGGGACGTTGACGATGTCGCGTATCAGAGAGTTCAAGCTGCCCGACCTCGGTGAGGGGCTCACGGAGGGCGAGATCCTGTCGTGGCTGGTCAAGCCCGGCGACACGGTGAAGCTCAACCAGCCGATCGTGGAGGTGGAGACCGCCAAGGCGGCGGTGGAGATCCCGTCGCCGTACGCGGGCGTGGTCACCGAGCTGTTCCACGGCGAGGGTGACACTGTGGAGGTCGGTTCGCCGATCATCGCGTACGACACGGATCCGGGCGCCGGCCCGGCCCCATCCGGCAACGGAGCCACGGCCGCGAGCAACGGAGCCGCGGCGTCGGCGACCGCCGCCGGGCCAGCCGTCGCCCCGGAAGCCGCCGCCGAGCAGGCGCCGGCTGGGGAGCAGGCCGAGGAGGCCGTCGAGGCCGGTCTGATCGGCGGCCCGGCGCCGGGTGGTCGCACCGCCGTGTTGGTGGGGTACGGCCCGCGCCAGGTCGCCGCGAAGCGCCGGCCGCGCAAGACGGACGCGCTCGCCAAGCCTGCCGGTCCGACCGGGGTCGCGGTGCCGGCCGAGGCCTCAGCTCCGGTGGCCGCGCCCGCCGCGCCCGCCGACGTGGCAGTCCTGGCCAAGCCGCCGGTGCGGAAGCTCGCCAAAGAACTGGGCGTGGATCTGCGCTCGATCACGCCGAGCGGCCCGCGTGGCTCGATCAGCCGCGAGGACGTGCTCGGGGCGGCCGACCAGGTCAGGGCCGGGGCCCCAGCTCCGGCCGAGGCGGCGCCGGCCGCCGGGGTCGCCGCTCCAGCCTGGGGCGCCGACCGGGAGCAGCGCATCGCCGTCAAAGGGGTGCGCAAGCTGACGGCGGAGAACATGACGCGCAGCGCCTTCACCGCGCCCCATGTGACGGAGTTCCTCACCGTCGACGCCACCCGCACGGTCCGGGCCTGCCAGCGGCTGGCGAAGATGCCGGGCTGGGACGGGGTGCGGATCTCTCCGCTCCTGCTCGCCGCGAAGGCGGTGCTGGTGGCGATCAAGCGGCGCCCGATGGTCAACTCCTCGTGGGACGAGGACCGCGGCGAGATCGTGGTCAAGCAGTACGTCAATCTCGGCATCGCGGCCGCGACCGACCGGGGCTTGATCGTCCCGAACGTCAAGGACGCCGGGCGGCTGTCACTGCG
>WHSM01000036.1 GCA_009380105.1 Micromonosporaceae bacterium | reverse complement strand
CGCCGCTGAGCAGCTCTCCACCGTCGCCGACCAGGTGACGGTGGATTCGGCGTATCGTCGCCGGTTGCGCCAACGGCTGCTCGCGGTCGGCCATACGCAGGGCATCGGCGCCGCCGCGGACGAGCGCCCCGACAGCGAGCCGGCGCACCACGAGCTGCGAACCGGTCGCGGCGCCAAGTTGGCGGTCGCCGCGGGCGCCACCGCCGGTGTGCTCGCGCTCTCGGGCGTCTCCAGCGCGAGCGGAGACGCGCTTCCCGGCGAGGCGCTGTACGGCGTCAAGCGCCAGACCGAGCGGGCGCAGCTTGCGCTCGCCGGCTCGGAAGTCAATCGGGGCCAGCTGCATCTCGGGTTCGCGCGCACCAGGCTCGCGGAGGCGGTCGCGCTCGCCGGCGACTCGAAGGGCCTGGACGCCGCGCTCGGCGACATGGATCGCGACGTGCGCACCGGCGTCAAGCTGCTCAACTCGGCCGCGGCCCAGCGACGGGACACCGCGGTGCTGGAGACTGTGGAGAACTTCGTCACCCAGCAGCGGCCCACGCTGGTGGACCTGGTCCCCCGTCTCGACGGCGCCTCCCGCAAACGGGCGTTGGACTCGCTGGAGCTGCTCGACAGCGCCGGCAGACGCGCCGTGGAGCTGAGCAGCAGCCTGCGTTGCGCCACAGAGCCGGACACCCGCGTCGACTCGCTCGGCCCGGTGCCGCAGCGCTGCGGCACACTGGGCGCGCCGGACCGTCCAGCGGCCAAGGGCAGCGCAGGCGACCAGGCCTCGCGTGGCGCGCGCACCTCTGACTCGCCGAAGCAGGACACCAGCACACCGGGCAAACCGTCGCCGACCGGCCTGCTGCCGACCGGTCCGGGCGACGCGCCCACGGACCCGCCGACGTCGTCGCCGAGCGACGACATCCTCGACGAGCTAGGTCGGATCCTCGGCAACCTGCTCCGCTGACGGAGCGCGCCCACCCGTGACCTCCAGCGCCCGACTCCCTACTAGTCTCGGCGGAGGGCGTCTGGAGGAGGGTGCGGCATGTGGGACTGGCTGCGGCGTCGGGCTCAGGTACGCGCCGCCCGGGCGCATCTCGCCGGCGTGGCGAGCGCCGAGGTAGCCGCTGCCAGCGCGGCTCCCGAGGTGCAGGCGGCGCTGGCGACCCCGCCGGATCCCAGCGCCGCGGCGTTCTTCGACGTGGACAACACGATGTTGCGGGGGGCCTCCATCTACTGGCTGGCCCGCGGCCTGGCGGCCCGCGACTACTTCACCGCCCGCGACCTGGCTCACTTCGCGTGGCAGCAGCTCAAGTTCCGGCTCACCAGCGAGGACGCCGGAGACATGGCGGCGGCGCGGCAGGCGGCGCTGGCGTTCATCGCCGGTCGTCGCGCGGACGAGATGGCCGAGCTGAGCGAGTCCGTCTACGACGAGCTGATGGAGAAGCGGATCTGGTCCGGCACCCGGGCGATGGCCCAGATGCACCTGGATCAGGGCCAACGGGTCTGGCTGGTCACCGCGGCGCCCGTCGAGGTGGCGCAGCTGATCGCGCGTCGGCTCGGCCTCACCGGCGCTCTCGGCACCGTGGCCGAGGTGAGCGACGGGATCTACACCGGACATCTGATCGGCGACCTGCTGCACGGCGCTGCCAAAGCGGAGGCCGTCAAGGCGCTCGCCGAGCGGGAAGGGCTGGACCTGGAGCGCTGCTCGGCGTACAGCGACTCGTTCAACGACATGCCGATGCTCACCACGGTGGGGCGCGCGGTGGCTGTCAACCCCGACGGCGAGCTGCGCCGGGCGGCTAGGCGCAGGCGCTGGGAGATCCGGGACTTCCGCACCGGGCGCAAGGCCGCGAAAGTGGCGGTGCCGACCGTGTTCGGCGCCGGCGCGGTTGCTGGGGCGATCTTCGGAGCCTTAGCGCTGCGGCGCCGGCGTAAGACCAAGTGACCGGGCGGCACCGGCACCCGGCGACCCGCCCGATCGCGGCCGGCGCCGCGCTGGTGGCGGCGCTCGCGGTGGGCGGGTTGCTGCTGGCCATGCCGACGCCCGAGCCGGAGCAGGCTCCGGACCGGTCCCGCGCCGCTGGCCCGTCCCGGTTGTCCGACGCCTGGCCCAAAGCCCGAACCGGTGAGTACGACTCGACGCTGGCCGACGGCGCGTCGTACACGCCGATTCTGTTCTTGAACCTCACCACCTCGGTGGGCACCGCGCCGACCCTGGATCAGGAACGGGAGCGGCTGCTTCTGGTGGCGAAGGGCCGCAAGCCACGGCGGCTCGGGTCGCTGCCCGCGGAGGTCGGGCCCGGCTTCAACGGCGTCGTGTCCGACGGCGAGCGGGTGGTGTGGGCCGAGACCGTGCCAGGCTCGCAAGGCGTCGCGAAGACCACGCTATGGATCGCCGAGGTCTCCGGCGGCGAGGCGCGCACGCTGACGACGGACACCGGCGACGTGATCTTCTTCGGCTCGCAGCACGACCTGCAGGTCGTCGGCGGCCGGCTCCACTGGGCCAGCCAACCCGGCGCCGGCAAGCAGAAGCGGCCGGCCACCGAGATCCGCTCCGTGCCGCTGTCCGGCGGGAAAGTCGAGGTGCGCACGTTCGACGGCGGGTACTCGATGGCGGGCTGGCCGTGGCTGGCAAGCATCACCAGGGGAGGCTCCGAGCCGGTGACGCTCAAGCGCGCGACCGGAGGGCGCACGGTCACCGCGCGCCCCGGCGCCGGCGAGCTGCTCACCTGCGGCGCCCGGTGGTGCCGGGTGATCGTGCTCGGCGACCAGGGCAGGACCCGGCTCGACGTGATGAAGCCGAACGGCTCGGCGCGCCGCCGGGTGGCGGGCGGCGACGCGACACCGGCGGTCGTCGACATCATGCTGCTGGGGCGTTTCGAGCCGCTCACCGCCGCCGCACGCAACGGCTCCGCGGCCGACCAGCGGCTTCTGTTGTACGACGGGAAGACCCGCCGCACGGTCCTGGTCGCCGACAGCCTGGGCACCGTGCACGGCCGGGACGGATTCCTGTGGTGGTCGGTCGGCGAGGCGGAAGTGAAACGCTGGCACGTGCTCGACCTGCGCAGCCTGTAATGGGTGGCGCGAGCTTCGTGGTCGCCGGGTATGCTCGATCCATCGATGGACCGATTGATGGGAGCACCCATGGAGCGCACGTTGAGCGCCACGGAGGCGAGAGTGCATTTCGGCGAGGTGCTGGACGGGGTGGCCCAGCGCGGCGACATCGTCTTTGTGGAGCGGATGGGAAACCTGCAGGCGGTGATCGTCTCTCCCGAGATGTGGAAGCACAGCCACCAGCATGAGGAGGACAAGTGGGACAAGGCCGAGCGGCTGATGCGCGAGTCCCATGAGTACTTCCTCCAGAGGTACGGGCCCGACCACTTCGCGAACTTCGATGTCGACGCTGAGATCGACGCCGGCTGGGAGGAGCGAGCGCGTGAGATCGACGGTCTACTGCGTTGACGCTGGCATTGTGTTCCGGTATCTCACGCCTGGGTATCCGGAGGTGCCGGTCCTCTGGCGGGAGTTTCGGCGCAGCGGCGCGCAGTTGGTCGCACCATTGCTGCTGCGCCACGAGGTCACCAATGCGTTCCACCGGCATGGCCAAGCCGCCTCGATGAGCGAGGAGGACGTCGGTCAACATCTTGCCCGCGCATTCGCATTGCCGATCGATTACCACGACGATGTCAGTCTGAGTGTCGAAGCCGCTCGCATCGCGGCGCTGCACGGGTTGCCGGCGACGTATGACGCGCACTACCTGGCGCTGGCGGCGCGGCTCGGGGTGGACCTCTACACCACGGACGGAAAACTTGCCAAAGCGGTCGGCGACCGGCTTCCCTGGGTGCGACTCGTCCGCTAACCGAAGATGCTGGTGCGCCGCAGCAGCACGTTGTAGAGGGTCTGCTGGATCGCCTCCCGCACCTGGTCGCCGAGGTTGAACACGACCATCGGGTCGTCCGCCCCGTCCCCGAGAGGCGTGGTGTCGATCGGCTCCCCGAAGTGGATCAGCCACTTGCTGGGCAGCGGGATCAGGCCCAGCGGCCCGAGCCACGGGAACAGGGGCGTCACCGGGAAGTACGGCGCGCCGAGCAGCCGCGCGAGGGGCTTGATGTCGCCGACCAGGGGATAGGTCTCCTCCGCGCCGACGATCGACACGGGCACGATCGGCGCCCCGGTGCGCATCGCCGCCGACACGAAGCCGCCACGGCCGAAGCGCTGCAGCTTGTACCGCTCCGAGAACGGCTTGCCGACGCCCTTGAAGCCCTCGGGGAACACGGCCACCAGCTCGCCGGTGTTCAGCAGGCGCTCCACGTCCTGAGTGCACGCCAGGGTGGCCCCGGACTTGCGGGCGAACTCGTTCACCAGCGGGAGCCGGAACACCAGATCCGCGCCGAGTGAGCGCACCCGTCGCTGCTTCGGGTGCTCGTCGCGCACCGCGACCATCAGCATCAGCGCGTCCAGCGCGATGGTCCCCGAGTGGTTGGCCACCAGCAGCGCCGAGCCGTCGGCGGGGATGTTCTCGACGCCGCTGACCTCCACCCGGAACCAGTGCTGGTAGAGCAGCCGCAGCATCGGGATCAGCACGTGGTCGGTGAGGTCGGGGTCGAAGCCGAACTCGTCGACGTCGTACTCGCCGGTGAGGCGGCGCCGCAGGAACGCCAGGCGCGAGGCCACCCGCTGATCCCACTCGTCCGGCTCGGCGGCGGCGCTGATGCGGCGGACCGAACCCGCGCCGGACGTGCGGGGCCCGTCTGCCCGACCCGCCTCGTCCGTGGGCGTCGGCGGCTGTAGCGGCAGCAACGTGGGCACCCCGTTGTCGGGGAAGGCGGCGGCCTCCGCCAGCTCTTCGGGCGACGGGATCACCGGTCGTCGGGGACTCCGGCCAGCGCGCGGTGTGATCCGCGCGGTCGGGTCGGAAGGGTCGCCACGCCTGGCCGCGCGCTCGTCGAGCCGGATCACCTCGGCCATCACGCCTCCCCGCCGCCGCGGGCGCGAGCCCCGACCGGCTCACCCAGGAAACTCTCGCGCGCCTGACGGATCTGGTCCAGCAGCACGTGCTCCACCGCTGCCACATTGTCAGGGCTGATCATCGAGCTCAGATTGTGTCCGCGCACGAAATCGTCGAAAGCGTCCGCGGTGCTGCGGGGCCGGTAGCCGTACTCCTGGATCAGACGGCTGGTGTCGACGACCCTGCCGTGCACCAGGAAGTCGAGCTGGTCCAGCGAGAAGTCGATCAGGCCACTGCGTTTGGCGAACGACGCGGCGCCCGACAGGCCGATCTCCGGCACCGGCAGCGGCGTCCTGCCGGCGCGGCGGATCGCCTGTGACAGCAGCAGCACCCCGTCGCCCGCCACGTTGTAGACGCCGGGATGGTCCGCCATCACCGAACGGTGCGTGACTTCGAGCGCGTCGTCTGCGTGTAGGAACTGCATCCGGGGGTCGTACCCCAACGCGGTCGGAACTAACGGCAACGAGAAGTACCGGGTCAGCGTGGTGTCGGCGCGGGATCCGATGAAGGGCGCGAACCGCAGCACGGTGACGTCGACCTCGCCGCGGCGCCGCTGGAATCCGCGGACGTAGCCCTCGATCTCGACGATGTCCTTGGCGTACCCGCCGCGCGGCAGCTCCCGCGGCGCGGTGTCCTCGGTGAAGATCGCCGGATCCCGGGGTGAGACGCCGTACGCCGCGACGGAGGACTTCACGACGAGTTTGCGCACCGGCTCGGCCTTCTGGCAGGCGGCGAGCAGCTGCATCGTGCCGATCACGTTCAGCTCTTTCTCCGCGGCGCGGCCGCTGCCGGTGGCGGCGGAGGCCAGGACGCCCATGTGCACCACGGTGTCGGTGCCGGAGCCGACGATCACCTTCGCGATCAGCGGGTTGCGGATGTCCGCGCGGACGAACTCGATGTTGCTGGCGAGCGCCGTGCTGCCGGGAACGCGACGCCTGCCGGATCGGGCGCGCGCGTGCTCGGATGGCTCGCGCAGCAGCGCGGCCGCTTCACCTTCCGGCGGCTTGGTGTCCACCGCGATGACGCGCTCGACTCCGGGGTCGGCGGCGATGCGGGCGGCCACCACCGCGCCGAGGTGGCGGCTCACCCCGGTGACGAGGACGATCCGTGACGAGACGGCTTCCGGTGACATGACGCTGCCCCCTCGAATCGGCGGGCCGGGAACACCGACGAGCCCAGAAAGACCTGCGGCGCCGCGATGTCGACGCTAACCCAGCGCTGTTACACGCATGTGTGCCGGTCGTGTCGTTGTGAGCGGCAATACGCTCCGGCTGGCGGGCGTGGAGCCCTGGTGGCGCAAAGCCGGGGCCGGCAGGTGGCGCGGAAGCTACTTACCGAGGCGGCGGCGCTGGACGCGGGTCTTGCGAAGCAGCTTGCGATGCTTCTTCTTGGCCATCCGCTTGCGGCGCTTCTTGACCACCGAACCCATACTCAAACCCCTTGCTTACCCCGCCACGCCAGCACCCTGACCACAGGCGGCCGGGAATCTGCTGGGGCGGGTGAGTCGACAGATGTACCTGTCCAGAGTAGCGGCGCCACAGGCCCCGCACACAGGCCGGGCGCCTCGGCTTGCCGCGGAGACCGCCGGCACGGAGCGTCGGTTGGCTCGTACCCGAAAAAGGATCTTGGTTTGTGGGGCCTTGTGCGCCCATGCGGTGATACTGCGACCCGGCCTCGGTGTAAGGGGCGACGTCTAGGGTCACAGATAGACAAAAATCTATGTTGCGGCCGCCTGGAGCGAGATATCTTTCGGCCGTCGGCACTGGTTTGTCGGGGGAAACCGCCGGCCGGGCACGCCACAAGCGGGTCCGCCGTCGAGCCTCAGGAGGCCCGTTTCATGGATTACCGAGTTCTCGGGCGCGTCGGCGCCGCGGGCGCGCTGCTGGCCGCGTCGCTCGTGCCGTCGGTGGCCGCGGCCCATCCCGGCCATGAGTACGACACCAGCCCGGGCGGCGTGCCGCTGCACCGTATGTCGGACGTCCGCTGCGAAGACGACATGGCCGGCGACCTGTTCCCGTGCCACAAGACCGACCTGTCGGCGTTCGTGCCGATCACCGAGTTCGACACCGACTGGATCAACGACATCTGGGGCTGGACCGACCCCCAGACCGGCCGCGAGTACGCCCTGCTCAAGGTGCGCAACGGTCTGGCGTTCATCGACGTCACCGACGAGTTCGACCCGGTCTACCTGGGCAAGCTGTCGCAGCCCACGGCGTCGACCTGGGGCGATGTGAAGGTCTACAAGAACCATGCGTACGTGGTCTCGGAGGCCGCCGGACACGGGATGCAGGTCTTCGATCTGACCCGCCTCCGCGGCGTCACCGAGCCGCGGACGTGGACCCAGGACGCGCACTGGGACGGCGTGTCGAACTCGCACAACATCGCGATCAACGAGGAGAGCGGGTTCGCCTACATCATCGGTTCGACCCGCCAGCCGATCGCGTGCGACAACGGGCGCGGCGGCCCGGTCATGGTCGACATTCGCGACCCCAAGAGCCCCAGACTGGCCGGCTGCTTCGCCGAGGACGGCTACACCCACGACATCCAGTGCGTGAACTACCGCGGAACCGACCGGGACCACGCGGGCCGCGAGGTCTGCTTCGCGTCCAATGAGGACACCGTGACCATTGTCGACGTGACCGACAAGGCCGCGCCCGCGATGCTCTCCCGCACCGGGTACGACGGCGCCGGCTACACCCACCAGGGCTGGCTCACCGAGGACCACCGGTTCTTCCTCTTCAACGACGAGCTGGACGAGCTGCGGGGCAATGTCGACGGCACCACCACGCGGATCCTCGACGTGGCGGACCTCGACGCGCCCGTTCTCAGCGGCAGCTACACGGCGCCGGTGAACTCGATCGACCACAACATGTACGTCAAGGACGCGCTGGTGTACGAGTCCAACTACACCAACGGCCTTCGGATCTTCGACACGTACAAGCTCGAGGAGGGTCGGCTCAAGGAGGCCGGCTACTTCGACACATTCCCGGCCGACGACGACACGAAGTTCGCTGGGACGTGGAGCAACTACCCGTACTTCGACTCCGGAGTGGTGATCGTCTCCGGGATCCGGGAGGGGCTCTTCGTGATGCGGCCTCGGGTCAAGTCATCCGACCCCGGCTACACCTACTGATTTTCAGGTGCCAAGATCACTGTTTTGGGGCAGAAACCGCAGCCAGACTGCGGTTTCTGCCCCAAAACACCGATCTTGGGACGGCGGTGAGGCGCCGGGCGCGGCTCAGCCGCGGGAGCGCAGCGCGCGCAGGAAGAACGTGAGATTGGCCGGGCGCTCCGCCAGGCGGCGCACCAGGTAGCCGTACCACTCGGTGCCGTACGGCACGTAGACCCGCACCGTGTGCCCGGCCCGGACCAGGCGTCGCTGCTCCCTTGGGCGCACCCCGTACAACATCTGGAACTCGAAACTGTCCTGGGCCCGGTCGTACCAGCGGGCCCGCTCCTCACCGATCGCGATCAGACGCGGATCGTGGGTGGCGAACATCGGGTACCCCTCGCCAGCGAGCAACACGTTCAGGCACCGCCCATACGACCGGTCCACGTCCAGCCGGGACTGGTACGCCACCGACTCCGGCTCCGCGTACGCGCCCTTGCACAGTCGCACCCGGGAGCCGGCGTGGGCCAGTTCCTTGCAGTCGGCCTCCGTGCGCCGGAGGTAGGACTGCAGCACCGCACCCGTCGACGGGAAGTCCTTGCGCAGGTCGCCGAGGATCTCCAGGGTCGAGTCAGTGGTCGTGTGGTCCTCCATGTCGAGCGTGACCGTGGTGTTCGCGTTCGCGGCGGCCTGACAGATGGCGCGCGCGTGGTCGTACGCGTGCTTCTCGTCGAACCGCTGGCCCAGCGCGGACAGCTTCAGGCTCACCTCGGCCGCCGGGGTGAGGCCCTGCTTGCCGAGCGCTGCCAGCAACTCCAGGTACGCCTGTTTGGTCACCTCGGCCTGCTCGGGGGTGGTGGTGTCCTCCCCGAGGTAATCGATGGTGACGGTCAGCCCGTCGCCGACGAGCTCGCGGGTCGCGCGCAGCGCGTCGGACGATGCGGTGCCGGCGACGAATCGGCGTACCACGTCGCGGGACACCGGTGTCGTTCCGACAAGCCGCTCGAGCCCTTTGCTGCGGGCAGCGGCCAGGATCACCGTACGAAGCATGTGGCGAGCCTAGTGCGCGCCCACGGTCTCGACTCTGCGAGCCCACCACCCGCCAGCCACGCGCTCCGGCGCGTCGCGACGCCCGGCGATTCCCGCTTTGGACCCTACGAACGGCATCCTTGGGCCGTCCGATAACCGTTTGCGTCCGAGAATTGACTACGGTAGAGGGGTGGACTTCGAGGCGTACGCCCACAGAGCAGTCGAACTGGTCAACGCGCCCATGGAGGATTTCGAGGATCTTCGGGTGCTGTTCGGACGCAGAAGCTGGTGGTCCGAGGAGGCGACGGATCGGGACGTGGCCACGTTACGGCGGGCGCGAAAACGACTCCGCGAGGTGTTCGAGCTAGGCATCAAAGGCAAGGACGCCGATGCCGTCGAGGAGTTGAACGGGCTGCTCGCGACCCACCCGGTGCAGCCTCGCATCTCCGGCCACGACGCCCGGGACTGGCACATGCACGTCACCGGCCGTGGCGCTTCGAGCAGCGCCGAGTTCGTCGCCGGCGCGGTGTGGGGCCTGGCGGTGTGGCTGTGCGAGTACGGCAGCTCCCGGTTCGGGGTGTGCGCCGACGAGCGGTGCCAGCACGTCTACCTCGACACGTCGTCCAACTGCTGCCGGAGGTTCTGCTCCGAGCGTTGCGCCACCCGCTCCCACGTGGCGGCGCACCGCGCTCGCAAGCGGGCCGAGGCGCGCGCCGAAGCCGAACCGGTCACCGCGTAGCGCACGGCGTAGCGGCCGTGGACAGGCCCTCAGGGTGTCGGGGCTGGGGCGGCCGTCAGGTGGCGGCGGGCGAACGCCAGCGACTCCGCCAGGTCGGCTTCCCGCCGGGCGCGACTGCCGGCCTTGCGTGTGTTCACCTCGACCGACACGTTGCCGGTGAAGCCGCTCTCGGCCACGTACGAGAGCACCTCGCCGCACGGCTGGGATCCCCGTCCTGGCACCAGGTGCTCGTCGCGGCCGTCGCCGTTGCCGTCTCCCAGGTGGATGTGCCCGATCGAGCCACCCATCCGCTGCGCCATGGCCAGCGCGTCGGTGCGCGACGCGGCGCAGTGCGAACTGTCCAGGGTGTAGTGCGGGTACCCGATGGTCGTGGGATCCCAGTGCGGCGAGTACGGCACGAACTCGCGTCGCGCCATCCGCACGGGGAACATGTTCTCCACGGCGACCCGGATGTCGGGGTGCTGCCGGGCCAGCGCGTCGAGCCCGGCCCGGAACGACCGGGCGTAGTCGCGCTGCCAGATGAACGGCGGGTGCACCACCACCGTGCCGGCGCCCAGCTCCTCGGCCATCACCACGGCGCGCCGGAGCCGCTCCCACGGATCGGAGCTCCAGACGCGCTGCGTGATGAGCAGGCAGGGGGCGTGGACGGCCCGCACCGGCATGCCGTAGTGGTCCGCGAGGCGGGAGAGGGTGCGGGGGTCCTGGCTGGCGCCGTCGGTCCAGACCATCACCTCGACTCCGTCGTATCCGAGGTTCGCCGCGACCTCGAAGGCGGCGGTGGTCGGCTCGGGATAGACCGAGGAGGTGGACAGCAGCACGGGAATGTGCTGACCGGGGGATTCAGACATGGTGTCGAGGATTCCCGTCAGGATGCAGGATCAACGGCTGGCGCGATGGCGTACCAGGCACCTGCCCAGGGTAGCGGCATCGCTGCACCGAGCCGAAACCGGCGTATGCCGCGAGTCGGACATCACGCTCAGGCGGCGCCTGGTCTCAACCGAAGCCCGCGGCTCGTAGCCCGCGAGAGACGCCGGCTCACGGGCTGTCGAGCAGGTCCAGCCGGCGCAGGATCACTCCTTCTCGCAGCGCCCACGGGCAGATCCGCAGCTGGTCCAGGTTCAGGCGCCGCATGGCGGCCTCGGCCACCACGGCGCCCGCCAGGAGTTGGTGAGCGCGACGCGGGCTCACTCCGTCGAGCTCCGCGAGCCCTCCGGACGGGATCCGCCGGATGAACGCCAGCACCTGACGCAGCCCCGTCATCGTCAGCGTGCGAGGCTCCCGCAGACCAGCGGAGGAGGGCGCGGCGCCGGCCAACCGAGCTAACGTCCGGAACGTCTTGGAGGTGGCCGCCGCACGGTCCACATCGGAGGCGCGGGGGAGCTGCTGCAGCACCTTGTCCACGTGCTCGGTGAGCGCGTCGAGCTGCTCCGCCGGCGGCGGGTCGCCGTCCAGGCGCTCCCGGGTCAACCGGCCCGCGCCGAGCGGCAGCGACAACGCCAGGTCGGGCAGCTCGTCGATGCCGAACGCGAGCTCCAGAGAGCCGCCGCCGATGTCGAGCACCAGCAACCGCCCGGCCGACCAGCCGAACCAGCGGCGCACCGCCAGGAACGTCAGCCGGGCCTCGTCGTCGCCGGAGAGCACGTCCAGGGTGACGCCGGTCTCCCGCCGCACCTGGTCGAGCACCTCGGCCGAGTTGCGGGCGTCCCGCACCGCCGACGTGGCGAAGGCGAGCAGGTCGTCGGTCTTCAGCCGGATCGCGTGGTCGCGCGCGCTGGCGACCGCGTCTGTCAGGCCGTCGGCGCCCGCGTTCGTCAGCTCGCCGGAGGCGGAAATCTGCTCCGCCAGCCGCAGCACTGACTTCTCCGAGTACGCCGGCCACGGGTGCGCTCCGGGGTGGGCGTCCACCACGAGGAGATGCACCGTGTTCGATCCGACGTCGAGCACCCCGAGCCGCATGCCACACGGTAACCCGGGACCGGGTCGGGGCCCGGTCAGGCGGGCGGCGGGTAGCCGGCCGGGGTTTTGTGTTTCTGGTACGCGTCGTTGCCGATCCCGCTGGCGATCGCCACCACGGCGCTCACGGTGGCGAGGATCTCCGCCACGGAGCGCTCGTCGCCGCCGAGCGGGTCGACAGCGATCACGTCCCGCCCCTCGACCCGCCAGTCCACGACCCGGTGCTCGCGGATCTTGTCCACCGCCGCCACGTGCAGGACCGCGCTGGCCACCTCGCCGTCGGCGGCGTACACGTCGTACCGCTCGGCCAGGCCCGGATCCTCGCACTCGAAGACGTGCCCGAAAGGCACCTCGTCGACAGCGCCTTCCTTGGGCGCCAACGCGAACCGGGGTAGCGGGCTCGGCAACGCGGCGGCCACCACCAGATATGTGTCGGCGACTTCCGGCAGCGAGAGGCGCAGGCCGCCACCGAAGGTGCTCTCGGCCTGGGCGGCGCGAGCGGCCTCGGCAACCGCGAACCGGAACGCCGCGACCTCATAGCCGTCCTGGTTGCCGGTCACCACGTCGAGGGCCCGCCGGTGGCCGGCTGCGGTGAAGGGCGGGGCGCCCCAGCGGTCCACCAGCGACCAGTCGGTGTCGTGGTAGTCGTACCCGTGTTCCAGCGCGAGCGCGCGCAGCGAGTCGATCGTGGAGATCTCGTCGTCCAGCTCGTCGGACGCAGTCTGTTCGGTCACGTCGCCCATGCTGCACTATCGGCCGCCGCGCGGTGCGCCCGGGCGTAGGCTTGCCGGGTGTCCAGTAAGCGCAAGGCCGCTCAGCGTGATCATCAGGAGTCGCGAGAGGGGGAGGTGGGCCTCGATTTCCCCCGGGAGTGGCTGGAGTTCACCGACCCGGCCGACCCCGAGCACGTGATCCGCGCCGACCTGACCTGGCTGCTGTCCCGCTGGGCCTGTGTGTTCGGGAAGGGCTGCCACGGCATCGTGGCGGGCGGCGACGCCAACGGCTGCTGCAGCCACGGCGCGTTCTTCACCGACTCGGACGACACCAACCGGGTCCGCAAGGCCGCCCGGAAGCTCACGCCAGAGCACTGGCAGCACTACCGCAAGGGCTTCAGCAGGTACACGGAGCTGGACGAGCTCGACGACAAGCCGGCCCGGCGCACCGCGATCGTGGCCGGCGCGTGCGTCTTCCACAACCGGAAAGGCTTCGCTGGCGGGTACGGCTGCGCGCTGCACGCCCAGGCGTTGCGGGACGGCGTGCATCCCCTGGAGTACAAGCCGGACGTGTGCTGGCAGCTGCCGATCCGCCGGGAGCAGGAGTGGGTGAAGCGTCCCGATGGGAGCAAGGTGCTGGTCAGCATGATCACCGAGTTCGACCGGCGGGGCTGGGGCGACGGCGGCGCCGACCTGCACTGGTGGTGCACCTCGTCGCCGGAGGCGCACGGCGGCTCACGACCGCTCTACCAGGAGTACGAGCCCGAGCTGACCGCGCTGATCGGCAAGCAGGCGTACGTCCGGTTGGCCGAGCTGTGCGCGAGCCGGCTGGAGCAGGGCCTGATCGCGATCCACCCCGCGACGGCCGCGCGGCAGTCCACCGAGCCCTGACCCGCAGGCCGCCCCGGAGGCCGCGGGTGAGTCGCCCTACGGCTCGAACTTGTAGCCCAGGCCGCGCACCGTCACGATGTGGCGCGGCGTGGACGGCTCCGGCTCGATCTTGGAGCGCAGCCGCTTCACGTGCACGTCCAGGGTCTTGGTGTCGCCGACGTAGTCCGCGCCCCACACCCGGTCGATCAACTGGCCCCGGGTGAGCACCCGGCCGGCGTTGCGCAGGAACATCTCCAGCAGCTCGAACTCCTTGAGCGGTAACTGCACGCTGCCGCCGCCCACAGACACCACGTGCCGGTCCACATCCATCCGCACCGGGCCCGCCTCCAACGTGGCCTGGGACAGCTCCGGCGGCTCGCTCTGGCGCCGCAGCACGGCGCGGATCCGGGCCACCAGCTCACGCGGCGAGTACGGCTTGGTGACGTAGTCGTCGGCCCCGATCTCCAGGCCGACCACCTTGTCGATCTCGCTGTCCCGGGCGGTCACCATGATGATCGGCACCACCGACTTCTGGCGGATCTGGCGGCACACCTCGCTGCCCGACATCTCCGGCAGCATCAGGTCCAGCAGCACGATGTCGGCGCCGGTGCGTTCGAACTCGGTGAGCGCCCCGGTGCCGGTGGCCGCCACGGAGACCTCGAAGCCCTCCTTGCGGAGCAGGTACGACAGGGCATCGGAGAACGACTCCTCGTCCTCGACCACAAGCACGCGGGTCACTGGTTCCTCACTTGGTGATCACGGGACGGCCGCGGTCTGCGGATCCCTCTTCTCTGCTTGGCAATCCCAGCGTTGGGCGGCGCCGGCTGGTTGACGCCAGGTGGGCCGGCCGGCAACCGCAGCGTGAACGTCGAACCCTCGCCGGGCGCGCTGCGCACCGTCACCATGCCGCCGTGGTTGGTCGCGATGTGCTTCACGATCGCCAACCCGAGCCCGGTGCCGCCGGTGGCGCGGGACCTCGCCGGGTCGGCGCGGTAGAAGCGCTCGAAGATCCGGCCCTGGTCGGCTGTCGCGATGCCGATGCCCTCATCGGCCACGGAGATCTCCACGTCGCCGCCGCTGCGGACGGCGGAGATCACCACCGTGGTGTTCTCGGGGCTGTACGCGATCGCGTTGTCCACGAGGTTCCCCAGCGCCATGACGAGCAGGCGCTCGTGGCCGTGCGTCCGCAGGCCGCGCTGCCCCCGGATCCGCACGGTGATGTCCTTGGCCGCGGCGGCGGTGCGACTGCGGTCGAGCACTTCGTTGACGATCCGGTCCAGCGCGACCGGCTCGGGGTCGGGCAGCGGCTCGCCGCCCTGCAGCCGGGACAGCTCCAGCAGCTCGCCCACCAGGCGTCCCAGCCGGGTGGACTCGTGCAGGATCCGCTCGGCGAAGCGGTGGGCCGCGGCGGGGTCGTCGGTGGCGTCGAGCAGAGTTTCGGCGAGCAGTTGCAGCGCGCCGACCGGCGTCTTCAGCTCGTGGCTGACGTTGGCGACGAAGTCGCGGCGCACCCGGGCGACCCGGTGCGACTCGGTCATGTCCTCGACTTCGATCGCGACGTGACCGCCGCCGAGGGAGACCACGCGCACCCGCACCCCGAGCGGTTCGCGGCCCAGCCCGCGCGGCAGTTCCAGCTCGACGTCCCGGGTCAGCTCGGTGCGGCGCACCCGGGCGGCGAGCGAGCGCAGCACCGAGTGGGCGACGGCCCCATCGGGGTGGAGCAGGCCGAGGTGTCTGGCCCCCGGGTTGGCGCACACCACATCGTCGTCGGGGCCGAGGACCAGCACGCCGACCCGCAGCGCGTCCAGGCTGAGCCGGGCCAGGCCGTCGAGGGTGGCGGCGGGCGCCGGAGCCGGTTCCGGCGACCGCGCCGCTGACGGGTCGGCGCGGGGTTCCGGCGTTTGCGGTGGTACGGCAGGAGCCGCGGTCCCGGCAGAGGCCGCCGCGCGGGAACGCGCGCGCCGGAGCAGGCCCATGGCGAAGGCTCCGGCGGCGGCGCTGAGGATGACGCCGGCCGCGGCTCCCACAGTGAAGGCTCCAGCCAGGTCCACGAGGCCGATGTTAGGCCGGGTTAAGCCCAGGTGACGCGGAAAACGGGACATATCAGACCGTTGGCCTGCAAAGTTCACCGGTGCGCCCGCTCTCGTTTGCCGGCGTTCACCGAATGGACACCCACCGGACGATACGGTCGCCGCGGGGCCGGGTCACGCGCCGTCGCGGCAGGCCTTCCGTCAGCACCGTCGGCGACGCCGGAGACACTCAGGTTGCGGCGGATCCGTACCACGTAGGGAGCTACCGATGCGCGAAGCGTTTCAAGCCGAACTCGCCGAACTCGGCCAGTTGCTGGTCTCGATGAGCGTGTCGGTGCGGGGCGCCATGCAGGAGGCGACGCAGGCGCTGCTGGACGCCAACCGCCCGATCGCCGACATCGTGGTGGCAGGTGACGCGAAGGTCGACGCCCTGCACCACCGGGTCGAGGAGCGCGCGTTCGAGGTGATCGCCCGCCAGGCGCCGGTCGCCGGCGACCTGCGGATGGTGCTGACCGCGCTCCGCATCGGCGGCGAGCTGGAGCGGATGGGCGACCTGGCGCAGCACGTCGCCAAGATCGCCTTGATGCGCCACCCGCAGCACGCCGTGCCGGAGGAGCTGGCCGACGTGTTCCGTGAGATGGGCGAAGTGGCGTACCGGATGGCGGACAAGGCCACCACGGTGCTGGAGCAGCGGGACGCCACCCAGGCTTCGGAGCTGGAGCGCGACGACGACCAGATGGACGCGCTGCACCGGCGGCTGTTCGAGGTCGTGCTCGACGACTGGAAGCACGGGGTCGAGGCCGCGATCGACGCGGCGTTGCTCGGCCGGTTCTACGAGCGGTACGCCGACCACGCCGTCAACGCCGGCAAGCAGATCCTCTACCTGGTCACCGGCGAGACGACGTAAGCGGCGGTCACAGCTGCTTCAACGCGGCGCGCGCCAGCGCCTCGGCGACGCTGCGGTCGGCACGCGGCCCCTTGCGCTGCGCCGTGGTCCCGAGCACGAGGTCTCCGCTGAGCACTTTGATCCACACGCTCTCCTCGGCCTCGGATCTGTGGTAGGCGTCGTCACCGAGTCCCTTGATCACGACCGACTCCCCGTGCTTGTCGATCTCCTCCTGCTTCGAGCCGTCGAATCCCTCGACTTCCGCTCGCGAGAGGACCAGCCACGCCACGATGGTGTCGCCTTTCCACTGGCACGCGTGCCTTACCTTGTCTTCGCTCACAGACACGTCCTCGCCGGCGATCTTGCTGACCTCTGCCTCGCTCAGGACGTCGCAGGCTTTCGGCAGGGGCTTGGGCCCGGTGATCGACTCGACGAGGCCGCATCCGGTCAGCGCCAGCGCCAGCGCCACCGCGCCTGCGACAACTGCGATGAGAGATCGGCGCCTGATTACGGTCACAGCAGCTCCTCAGCTCGATCGCGTGCGCTGCCGCACGCGTTGCCTCTGAGGCTGCCGCGAGGCCGGTCGCGGAACATCCGGGATGTCCGCCATATCTGGCAAGGAGGGGCGTCAGCGGCCCTGGGAGGCGACTGCCTTTGCCGAGGCTTCGGCTGCTGCCGGGTCCAGGTACTCGCCGCCTTGCTTGGCCGCGCGGAGGTCGGCGTTCAGCTCGTACCGCAGCGGGATGCCGGTCGGGATGTTGAGCCCCACGATGTCCGCGTCTGGCATCTGGTCCAGGTGCTTGACCACGGCGCGCAGCGAGTTGCCGTGCGCGGCCACCAGCACCGTCTGTCCGGCGAGCAGGTCGGGCACGATCGCGTCGTACCAGTACGGCAGCGCGCGCTCCAGCACGTCCTTGAGGCACTCGGTGCGGGGCATCAGCTCGGGCGGCAGGTTGGCGTAGCGCGGGTCGCCGGCCTGGGAGAACTCGGCGCCGTCGGCCAGGGGCGGGGGCGGGGTGTCGTACGAGCGGCGCCAGATCATGAACTGCGCTTCGCCGTACTGCTGCAAAGTCTCCTTTTTGTTCTTGCCCTGCAGCGCGCCGTAGTGGCGCTCGTTGAGCCGCCAGTGCCGCCGCACCGGGATCCAGTGCCGGTCACAGGCGCGCAGCGAGATCTCGGCGGTGCGGATCGCGCGCAGCAGGACCGACGTGTGCGCCACGTCCGGAAGCAGGCCGTGCTCGGCGAGCAGCTCGCCGCCACGCCGGGCCTCGTCCTCGCCCTTCGCGGTGAGATCCACGTCCACCCAGCCGGTGAACAGGTTCTTGGCGTTCCACTCGCTCTCGCCGTGCCGTAGCAGCACCAGGGTTCCAGCCATGCGTCCCATCCTGCCGCATGCCCCGAAGGGGTCGCAGGTCAGCCGGAGCGGCGTGTGGCGTGCCGCATTGCGGGCTCTGGCCCGGCAGGCGGACCTGGGATCACGGGCAGTGACGACACTCCGTAAGACATCGACTACGGTCACTGGTTGCCGCTAGCCTCGCGCCAAACATGCGGTCGCAAATCGCGAAAAGTCGG
>WHSM01000346.1 GCA_009380105.1 Micromonosporaceae bacterium | reverse complement strand
GCCGCGGCCGACCTTCAGGCCGCCCAGCCGCTCGGCCAGCCGACGCGCGAACTCCTCGGCGATCCCGCGCTGCACCAGGAACCGGTTGGCGGCGGTGCACGCCTCGCCGATGTTGCGCATCTTCGCCAGCTGCGCGCCGTCGAGCGCCGCGTCGAGGTCGGCGTCGTCGAACACCAGGAACGGCGCGTTGCCGCCCAGCTCCATCGACGTGCGCAGCACCTTCTCCGACGCCTGCTCCAGCAGCTTGCGGCCCACCTCGGTGGAACCGGTGAAGGACAGCTTGCGGGCCCGGCCGTCGCGGATCAGCGGCTCCATCACCTGGCCGGAGTGGCTGGTGGTGAGCACGTTGACGACGCCCTCGGGCAGGCCGGCCTCGGCCAGGATCTGCGCCAGCGCCAGCATCGACAGCGGGGTCTGCGCCGCCGGCTTGATCACCGAGGTGCAGCCGGCCGCGATCGCAGGGCCGAGCTTGCGCCCGCCCATCGCCATCGGGAAGTTCCACGGGGTGATCAGGATCGACGGGCCCACCGGCTGCTTCATCACCAGGAAACGGCCGTTCCCGGCCGGGGCGGTGGCGTACCCGCCGTCGATCCGCACCGCCTCCTCGGCGAACCACCGGAAGAACTCCGCGGCGTAGAGCACCTCGCCCTTGGCTTCCGCGACCGGCTTGCCCATCTCCAGGGTCATCAGCAGCGCCAGGTCGTCGGCCCGGTCGACCAGGATCTGGTACGCCCGCCGCAGGATCTCGCCGCGCTCTCTCGGCGGATGCGCGGCCCACGACGGCTGCGCCGCGACCGCCGCGTCCAGCGCGTCCATACCGTCGGCCGGGCTGGCGTCGGCGACCTCGCAGAGCGGCTCGCCGGTCGACGGGTCGTACACCGGGAGGGTCTTGCCCTCGGCTGCCGGGCGCCACTTGCCGCCGATGAACAGCTCCTTGTCGACCGCCGCCACGACCGCCGTCTCGCGCGCCTGATCCGCCATCTCGCACTCCTCGCCCGTCATGTGCTATGCATATTGTCGACAATCCTACAAGCTACGACCGCCGGGAGCCGTACCCCATGACTCAGCTTTCCCCGCACCTCAAGCAGGCAACCCCGGTGCTCGCCGCGCGCGGCGAAGGGGTGCACATCTATGACGAGGCGGGCCGTCGCTACCTCGACTTCACCGCCGGGATCGGCGTCACCAGCACCGGGCATTGCCACCCCAAGGTCGTCGCCGCCGCGCAGCAGCAGGTCGCCACGCTGATCCACGGCCAGTACACCACCGTGATGCACCGGCCCCTGCTCACTCTGATCGAACGACTCGGCGACGTGCTGCCGCAAGGGCTCGACAGCATGTTCTTCGTCAACTCCGGCAGCGAGGCGGTCGAAGCGTCGCTGCGCCTGGCGCGTCAGGCCACCGGGCGGCCCAATCTGATCGCCTTCGAAGGCGGATTCCACGGGCGGTCGATGGGAGCGGCGTCGCTCACGACCTCCGGGACCAAGGTGCGCGCCGGGTTCGCTCCCTTGATGGGCGGCGTCCACATCGCGCCGTTCCCGTACGCGTACCACTACGGCTGGGACCAGGAGACCGCGACGCGGTTCGCGCTGCGGGAGCTGGACTACATGCTCGCGACCCAGACCGCGCCGAACGACACCGCCGCGTTCATCATCGAGCCGGTGCTCGGCGAGGGCGGGTACGTGCCCGCAGATCCGGCGTTCGTGACGGGGCTGCGGGAGCGCGCCGACCGGCACGGCATCCTGCTGATCATCGACGAGGTGCAGACCGGATTCGGGCGCACCGGCCGGTTCTGGGGACATGACCACTTCGGGGTACGACCGGACATCGTGATCACCGCGAAGGGGCTCGCCAGCGGCTTCCCGCTCTCCGCGATCGCGGCCCCGGCCGCACTGATGGAGAAGGCGTGGCCCGGCTCGCAGGGCGGCACGTACGGTGGCAACGCCGTCGCCTGCGCCGCCGCGCTCGCCACCCTCGACGTGATCCAGGAAGAGGGCCTGGTGGAGAACGCGGCCGTCCAGGGCGCCCGGATGCTGGAGGGCGCACGCGCGATCGCGGACAAGCACGAGGCAATCGGCGACGTGCGGGGGCTCGGGCTGCTCGTGGGCTCTGAGTTCACCGCGCCGGACGGGTCGCCGGACACCGCGACAGCGCAGCGGGCGCACGCCGCCGCCGTGGAGCGCGGCATGCTGCTGCTGACCTGCGGCGCGTACGGCAACGTGGTCCGCATGATCCCGCCGCTGGTCGTCACCGGAGAGCAGGTCGACGAGGCGCTCGGGATCTGGGCCGACGCGGTCGCCGCCGCGATGGGGGTGTGAGCGTGGCCCGCCACATCACCATCACCTTGGACAAGCGGGGCGTCTCCTGCGTCGCCCGGCTGCTGGACGCCGAGGCGCCGCGCACCGCGAACGCCGTGTGGGACGCGCTGCCGGTGAGCGGGCCGGCGTACCACGCCAAGTACGCCCGGAACGAGATCTACGCCCTCGTGCCGCCGTTCGCCGCGAACGAGCCGGGCCCGGAGAACCCGACGATCACCCCGATCCCCGGCGACGTGTGCTACTTCCAGTTCCAGCCGTGGCAGATCGGCAACACCGCGTACGGGTACGACGCGGAGAGCGAGGCGCACAGCGGGGGTCAGGTGATCGACCTGGCGATCTTCTACGGGCGAAACAATCTGCTCATCAACGGCGACCAGGGTTGGGTGCCGGGCAACGTCTTCGCCACGATCGAGCAGGGCCTGACGGAGATGGCCGCGGCAGCGCAGGACATGTGGCTGCGCGGCGTGGAGGGCGAGACCCTGAGCTACCGCCACCACGAGCCCTGACGCCCCATCGCGGCGGCAGCCGTGGGTGCGGGGAATCCCCCGCGGCGCCTTAAGCATGCCTAAAACTTCTTCACATTCCCTTTACCGAGACCCACCGGCGCGGGAAGCTTCCAAGCACCGGGCCGCAAGCCCGGCGTGCCGGCCGCAGGGCCGGTTACTGGGGACCTGGGGAGGATCTCCGTGCGTCGTACCCCGGTCGACGCGTAGCAACGCTGCATCACCCTCCAGACAGGGCCGCGACACCAAGAGGCGTCGCGGCCCTGTTGTCCCACCACGCGAGCGCTCGCCTCAGGCTGGGCGGGACGGTCGTTGACGAATGCGCCGGCCAGGCCGTAGGTTCGATAGTTACCAGCGGTAACTTTAGGAGGCTGCGGTGGGCGGCACAGGGTCAGACGACCGCTACGACGTGATCGTGATCGGCTCCGGCTTCGGCGGCAGCGTCGCCGCGCTCCGGCTCACCGAGAAGGGCTACAAGACAGGGGTGCTCGAAGCCGGGCGGCGGTTCGCCGACGACGAGCTGCCCGAGACCTCCTGGCGGGTGCGCCGCTTCCTCTGGGCGCCCAAGCTCGGCTGCTACGGCATCCAGAAGCTCACCCTGCTCCGCGACGTGCTGGTCCTCTCCGGGACCGGCGTCGGCGGCGGCAGCCTCGTGTACGCGAACACCCTCTACGAACCGCTGGCCCCCTTCTACACCGACGCCCAGTGGCGGGAGATCACCGACTGGCGCGACGAGCTGGCGCCACACTACGACCAGGCCAAACGGATGCTCGGCGTGGTGACGTACCAGGGAATGACAGCCGCGGACACAGTGATGCTGGACGTGGCCCGCGACATGGGCGTGGCAGACACCTTCCACCACACGCCGGTCGGGGTGTACTTCGGCGAGTCCGGTGTGGACCCCTACTTCGGCGGCGTCGGCCCGAAGCGGCAGACCTGCATCCAGTGCGGCTCCTGCATGACCGGGTGCCGGCACAACGCCAAGAACAGCCTGGTCAAGAACTATCTGTGGCTCGCGGAGCAGAACGGCGTCAAGGTGCACCCGTTGACCACGGTGACCAGGGTGCGGCCGCTGCCGGGCGGCGGCTACGCCGTCGAGACGACGCGCACCGGCGCGTGGGCCCGGAGACGGCGCAGGACGTTCCACGCCGACCAGGTGGTGTTCGCGGCCGGGGCGCTCGGCACCCAGCGGCTGCTGCACCAGATGCGGGACACCGGCGTGCTGCCCCGCCTGTCCGGCCGGCTCGGCCACCTGACCCGCACCAACTCCGAGTCGATCCTCGGCGCGAAAGCGTTCAGCCCGACCGTCGACTACTCCAAAGGCATCGCGATCACCAGCTCGTTCCACCCCGACGAGCACACCCACATCGAGCCGGTGCGGTACGGCAGAGGCTCCAACAGCATGGGCCTGTTGCAGACGTTCCTCACCGACGGCGGCACCCGGCTGCAGCGGGCCGGCCGGTGGCTGCGGGAGTTCGCGCGGCAGCCGCTCAAAGCGCCGAAGATGCTCTCGGTGCGGCGGTGGTCGGAGAAGACCATCATCGCGCTGGTGATGCAGTCGCTGGACAACTCGATCACCGTCTACAGCAAGCGCACCTGGTACGGACGACGCAAGCTCACCACCAGGCAGGGCCACGGCGAGCCGAACCCCACCTGGATCCCGGCCGGCAACGAGGCGGTGCGCCGGATCGCGGACAAGATCGACGGGTTCCCCGGCGGCTCATGGCCCGAGATCGCCAACATCCCGATCACCGCGCACATCCTCGGCGGCGCGGTCATCGGCGACTCCCCCGGGTCCGGCGTCATCGACCCGTACCACCGCGTGTACGGCCATCCGGGGCTGCACGTCGTGGACGGCGCGGCGATCTCGGCGAACCTCGGCGTGAACCCGTCGCTGACGATCACGGCGCAGGCCGAGCGCGCGATGTCGTGCTGGCCGAACCAGGGCGAGGACGACCCCCGGCCGGCGCT
>WHSM01000197.1 GCA_009380105.1 Micromonosporaceae bacterium | reverse complement strand
GACTGGCGTCCCTGCTCGCGCCGCGGTACGTGCAGCGCGATGTCTGCCCGTTCGCGATCCTGGTGGACGACGCCGCGGACGCGATGCCTCGGCTCGACGCCATCGAACGGGTGCTCAGCGAGTCGGGTGACCGTTCGATCCTGCGGCGGCTGATCCGGCTGCGCACCAACGGAGCCAGCGAATTCGAGCGGGCCTGCGCCGGAGCGCGCGCGTGAGCGCGACCGCGGCGACCGGTGCGCCGCTGACAGACACCGCAGGAGGCAACCTGGCGTCGGTCTCCGGCGTCCTGGAGCACTGGAACGCCCACGACGTTGAGGGCGTGCTGAGCTTCTACGACCCGGAGATCTGCTGGCACAACCGTCCGTTGGAGGAGACGTACCGCGGACATGCTGAGGTCGCGGGGTTCCTGCGGGCGTTGTTCGCCGCCTTCCCGGACCTCGAGTTCGAGGTGGGCAAGCGGGTGGTCCGGGGCGACGACGTGGCGGAGACGTGGGTGATACGCGGCGCCCACCTGGGCACGTTCCTCGGCGTGCCGGCGACCGGAGCACGCGTGGAGATCCACGGCATGAGCATGATCGAGATGCGGGACGGGCGGTTCCTCCGGGACGACTTCTGCTTCGACGCCGCCGCGGTGATGCGCCAACTCGGCCTGCTGCCGTCGCTGGATGCCGCGCGCGGCCGGGTCGGGAGGACGGCGCTGCGCGTGCTCGTCGGAGTCCGGCGGTGTCTCGGCGGCCCACGCCGATGGAGGCGAGAATGACCGGCCCGGCGCACGTGCGGCTGGACGCCGGCGGGCGGGCGCTCGATCCCGACGCGTACTACGCCGCGCTCACCGCCCGCAACCGCGGTCTGGTTTCGGAGGCGGTTCAGGCCCGCCTGCGGTCCGCGCGGGTGTTGGTCGCCGGCTGCGGCTCGGTGGGCGGCGCGGTCGTGGAGCCGTTGGTGCGGTTCGGCGTCGAGCGCCTGACCCTCGCCGATCCGGACACGTACGACCTGGCGAACCTCAACCGCCAGCGTGCCGGCGTCGATGACATCGGGCACAACAAGGCGGCGGTGCAGGCCGGGCGCGCCCGGCAGATCAACCCGTTCGCGGACATCGGGGTGGAGGCGTCCGGGATCACCAGCGCGAACGTCGCTGAGCTGGTCTCCGCCGCCGACATCGTCATCGACGGGGTGGACGTGATGGCGGCGGAGTCGATCCGTCACAAGATCGCCCTACACGTCCACGCGGCCGAGGCGCGGACCCCCGTTGTGAGCGGATACGACGTGGCGGGACGCCAGGCCGTGATCGTGTACGACTACCGCCGGACCGGGGCGCGCCCGCTGCGCGGGCGGGTGCGGCCGGACGCGGCGGACTCGTGCGAGCCGCTCGCCTTTCTCGCCCGGGTGGTGCCGACGGCGGCGATCTCGGTGGAGATCGTGCCCGAGTTGTACCGGCAGGCAGCCGGCGTCAGTGACGGCTTCCCCCAGCTGGTGTACACCGCTGACCTGTTCGGGGCGTTGGCAACGCGGCTGGTGGGCGAACTGCTGGCGGGTCAGCCGGTGCGTGCCGTGACGGTCGTCGACGTGCACCAGGCGCTGCGCCCGGCGCGGCTGCGGTGGCGTACGGCTGCCGCCCGGGCGCTCGCGCTGGCGCGGTTGGCGGGCGCCCGTCACCGAGCGCGCAGACGGGCCGGGCCGAGCGCCCGGGATGTGATGAAGGAGGTGGAGAAATGACCATGTCTCTCCCCACGCGGCAGGCGGCCGACGGCGGCCTCGCCGCGGAACACTGGCACGGCCACTACACCCCGCAGGAGGTCGCCGAGATCGTCGCGGCGACCACGACGACCACTGTGGTGTCGGGCCAGGTGCCGTTGCACGTGCGCGTCTACCGGCAGACGTTCGACGCGCCGACCGTCGTGATGGCGCACGGCCTGGTGGTGTACGGCCAGTTGCTGGCGCGGCTGCAGTTGCCCTTCTACCGCGCGGGGTTCAACGTCGTGCAGTTCGACCTGCCGGGACTGGGCCAGAGCGGCGGGGCGCGGGCGGGCTGCACCACCGCCGAAGGGATCCAGGCCTGGCGCGACACGCTGGCGTTCGCGGCGGAAGAGTTCGGCACGCCGCTGTATGTCATGGGCGTCGGCGAAGACGGCGTCACCGGTTACTACGCGGCCGCCAATCAACCTGGTGTCGCGGCGATCTCGACGCACACGCTGTACGAGCACGGCGAGCCCGACGGGGTCGCCTGGTTCGGTCCGAAGTGGCTCATCCGGCTCGCTGCCTGGTGCCTCGCGATCGGCGCCACGGTCGCGCCGACCGCATCCATCCGGGCCTCCCGCTTGGTCTCCTACCGGGACATCTTCGGTGGTCCGGGCGACGACGAGCACATCGCGCGGCTCGCCGGCGACCCACTGGCGCTGGGCCGCGCCCAGCTCCGGATGGCGTACTCGCTGATCCGCCGGCAGCGGCCGCCGGTCCCGTTCGAGCAGTGCCGCACCCCGATCCAGGTCATCGCCTCGACGGCCAACCGGATCTGGCCGTTCGAGGTGGTCCGGCGCGGCTACGAGCGGCTCGGCGGACCCAAGGAGCTCGTCCGTCTGGAAGGACGGCCGCAGTGGTCGTTCGACCGCGACTTCCAGGAACTCTATGCCGGACATGTCATCCGCTGGTTCTGCGCTCACCGCGCGGCCAACCCCGTGAGGAGCACGTCATGAGCGCGTACCACAGCAAGGAGCAGGCGCTGTCGGTCTTCACCGAGCTGTTCGAGATTCTGCTGGCCGACGAGTTGTTCGTCGCCAGGATGCGGGCCGGCGGACTCAGCTTGCGGCTGGTCCAGACCGACCCGGCGCTGCAATTGCACGTCGGGCCGAGCGGGGTGCGCGAGTGCGATGAGAGCGCGTCGGCGGCCATCTCGATCAAGATGTCCTGCGACACCGCGCACCAGCTGTGGAGCGGCTCGCTCTTGATGCCGCTCGCGTTGGCGACCGGCAAAATCCGAATCCGCGGCAGCGTCAGCAAGGTGCTGGAGTTCGTGCCGCTGCTGCGGCCGGCGTTCGACCGCTACCCCACTCTGGCCGAGACGGCCGGCGTCCGGGCCTGACCGGCGCCGCGATCACACGGAAGGCGACCCCGATGACCAGCATTCTGGAACAGCCGGCCGCGGCGTCCATCGCGCCCATCGCGTTGTCACCGGAGGTGACGCGACTGCGTGAGCGCGTCCGCGCGTTCGCAGAGGAGGTGGTGCGGCCGCGGGCGGCACAGCTCGACCGAGCCCCGGCCGAGCATTTCGACTGGGACGTGATCCGCGCTGGCCACGAGCTGGGCCTGCTGCGTCTGCTGGTGCCGAAGGAGCACGGCGGACTGGGATGCGGCATCGTCGGTGTCGCGGTCGCGTTGGAGGAGATCGCGGCGGTCTGCGCCGGCACCGCGCTGGTGTTCGGCGCCACGCTGCTCGGCCAGGCGCCGGTGCTGCTCTCCGGCGACCCGGACCTGCAGCGGAAGTACCTGCCGCTGTTCACCGGCCCGGATCCCGTGCTCGCCTGCAACGCGGTCACCGAGGACGCGGCCGGCTGCGACCTGCTGATCCCCGAGTACGCGCCTCACGCCGCCGACGTCATGCAGGCGCGTCGCGACGGCGACCGGTACGTGCTCAACGGCCGTAAGCGGTTCATCACCAACGGCCGGGTCGCCCGCTTCGGCAGTGTGTTCGCCAACGTGGCGGGCAACCCCGGCGCCACTGGCCTGACCTGCTTCATCGTGCCCCTCGACACGCCCGGGGTGACCCGCGGCGAGGTGGCCGACAAGATGGGGTATCGCGCGTGCCTGGGCACCGAACTGGGGTTCGAGGACGTGGTGGTGCCAGCCGACCATGTGGTCGGCGGCGAGGGCGCCGGCATGCACATCAATCTGCAGCAGATGAACACTGCCAGGGCCGCGGTCGCCGCGATCTCCACCGGCGTGGCCCGCGGCGCGTTCACCCTCGCGCGGCAGTGGTGCGCCACCCGCGTCCAGGGCGGCCGACCGCTCTGGCAGCACCAGTTCAGCGCCCGCAAGCTGGCGGAGATGACCACGAAGGTCGACGCGGCCCGGATGCTGTACCTGCGCGCGGCGCACGCCGCCGACTCCGAGATCCCGGCGCCGGCGTACGAGCCGGCCGTCGCCAAGATGTTCGCCGACAGGGTCGCGGTCGAGGTGGCCCAGGAGGCGATGACGCTGCTGGGCGCCCGCGGATACCTCCGGTCGTACCCGGCGGAGCGGTATCTGCGGGAATCGCTCGGAGCCCGCATCTACGAAGGCACGCCCGAGGTCCTGGCACTGGCGATCACCGAGTCGCTGTACGCGCCAGAGGACGACTTCTGACACCGGTTGCGACAACTGAGGAATGGGGTAGGCAATGCTGCACAAGCGGAAGTCCTTACGCGGCGCCGGGATCGTGGGCGTCGGCGCCTACCGCCCGCACCGCGTGGTGGACAACACGGACGTCGCCGCCCGCACAGGCCGGACCACCACGTGGATCGAGCAGCGGTCCGGGATCGTCGAGCGCAGGCACGCGGCGCCGGACGAGACCGTCGCCGACATGGCGGTGGAGGCCGCGACCAAGGCGGCCGCCGACGCGGGAATCGCGCCCGGTGAGCTGGGCGCGGTGGTCGTCGCGTCGATGTCGACGATGCGCCAGAGCCCCGGGGTGGCGCCCGAGGTGGCGCACCGGCTGGGTGGGCAGGGCGGGGCTTTCGACCTGAACGCCGCCTGCGCGGGTTACTCCTACGCCCTCGGGATCGCCGCGTCGATGGTCCAGGTCGGCGCGGCCGATCATGTCGCGGTCATCGGCTCGGACAAGATGACCGACATCATCGACCCGTGCAACCCGTACACCGCGCCGCTGTTCGGCGACGGCGCGGGCGCCATGGTGATCGGGCCGCGCGAGCGCAACGAGATCGGTCCCGTGGTGTGGGGTTCGGACGGCGGCAAGCGCGCGCTCATCGGGCACACGGCCACCTGGCCGGAGTACCGCGACGACCCGGACCTGCCCTGGCCGACGATGCACATGGCCGGGCCCGAGGTGTTCCGGTGGGTGATCGAGCGGATTCCGGACGTCGCCCAACAGGCCGTCGCGGCCGCGGGAATCAGCGTCTCCGAGCTGGACGCCTTTGTGCCGCACCAGGCGAATCTGCGCATCATCGACAAGCTCGCGCAGCAGATCGGGCTGCCGGAGGAGGCTGCCGTCGCCCGCGACATCGTGACCGCGGGCAACACGTCGGCGGCGTCGATCCCGCTGGCCGTGGCGCGGCTGCGCGAACTCGGCGCCGTGCGCGGCCCCGGCGTCGCGCTGTTGCTCGGTTTCGGCGGTGGACTGACGTGGGCCGGCCAGGTCGTGCGCCTGCCATGACTGCCCGGCGGGGCGCCGTCGGCCGGGCTCATCCAGCGGTGAACCGGGGACACAGAACGGGTCCGCGTGGGTGTCGGACGGTCCACATGTCAGGCCGAGGGTCCAAGATGTCCTGGTGAATGACGATCAGAAGCGTCGATGGGTGCGGTTGCTGCAGAAGTACCTGCTCAATCCTCCGACGAAGGCCGCCGTCTTCCTCGGCCTGGTGCCCGGGCACGCGATTGTGGAGACCACCGGCCGGAAGACAGGGATGCGCCGGCGTACGGTCGTGGGCGTGCAGGAAGTCGGCGATCAGTTGTGGATCGTCGCCGAACAAGGCCGGCACGCGGGCTACGTGCGCAACATCGAGGCGCATCCGGAGGTGCGCGTCCGGCTGCGTGGACGGTGGCGGAAGGGCGCCGGGACGGTGGTGCCCTCCGATGACGCGGACGCCCGCCTGAGGGCGTTCGGGCGCAAGCGCCACGCGCAGCTGGTCCGGATGTTCGGCACCACACTGGTCTCGCTTCGCATCGACCTGGAGTCAACGTAGAGCGCTCAGAAAGCTGGACAGCTGCTGCGCGTTGCGCTGGGCGTAGTCGCTGTAGCAGTTGTTCAGCAGCACGTGGGTGTTGTCGGCGTGCTCGGCGAGCTTGGCCAGCTTCGGCGCCCAGTCGGCGAGCTCGCGCTCCGAGTAGAGATAGCCGAACTTCTCGTAGATGTCCTTGCTGGTCCACTTGTCGCTGTGGCCGTGGAACCGCACTGCCGCCAGGTCGCTGGTCGCCTCCAGCACCGGCGGGATCGACGAGCGGTGCCCCTGCGGCATGTCCACGCAGACGTACGGGATCTCGTGCTCGCGCAGGAAGTCCAGGGTCTCGGTCGCGTTGTCGCCGTCGAACCAGCTGGCGTGCCGGAACTCGACTACCACCCGCAGCGGCTCGCAGCGGTGCAGCACCTCCAGCACGTACTGCTTGTTCGACTTCCGGATGGTGAACCACGGCGGGAACTGGAACAGCAGCGCCCCGAACTTGCCGGCCTTGACCAGCGGATCCAGTGCTGACAGGAACCGGTCCCAGATGTCCTCCTGGACCTGGGGCTCCAGATCCTTCAGGTAGACGTTGGCCTTGTCGGTCTCCGGCCGCAGGTCCTTGTAGATCGCGTTGACGCGCGAGGGGTGCCCGGTGAGCAGGCCGAAGGCTTTGACGTTGAAGACAAACCTTTCAGGGGTACGCGCGGCCCACAGTTCCGCCGTCTTCTCGGCAGGCGGGGTGTAGTACGTCGAGTCCACCTCCACCAACGGGAACTGCTTCGCGTAGTGCGCCAGTCGCTTCTCGGCTGTGTCCGCATCGGCCGGGTACCACCCGGAGGCGAGGAGCGTCTTGTCGGTCCACGAGGCGGTGCCCACCAGAATCTTCCCCATGCCGCCATCTTGCCCTGCCGTCGCCCTCTCGGCGCAGGCAACGGCCCGACCAGGGACGCTGAACAAGTGTCCTGACCAGGGGCTATGGCGGGGCAGCGCGGCGCAGGTCATTAGGCTGGACGCATGAGCCTGCCGCGCCCGGTCCTGGTGGTCGACTTCGGAGCCCAGTACGCCCAACTGATCGCCCGCCGGGTGCGGGAGGCGCGGGTGTACAGCGAGATCGTGCCGCACTCGACGCCGGTGGCGGAGCTGCTGGCCCGCGACCCCGCCGCGATCATCCTGTCCGGCGGCCCGGCCAGCGTGTACGAGCCGGGCGCGCCCCAGGTCGACGGAGGTCTCTTCGACGCCGGTGTGCCGGTCTTCGGGATCTGCTACGGCTTCCAGGCGATGGCGCTGGCTGTCGGCGGCAGGGTGGAGCAGACCGGTCTCCGGGAGTACGGCGGGACCCCGCTCGCCGTGGTGGAGCCCGGGAGGTTGTTCGCCGGCCTGGAGCGCGACCAGAGCGTGTGGATGAGCCACGGCGACTCGGTGGCCGAAGCCCCGCCGGGGTTCACCGTGACGGCGCGCAGCGCCGGCGCCCCGGTCGCCGGGTTCGAGGATCCCTCGCGTCGTCTGGCGGGCGTCCAGTTCCACCCCGAGGTGGCGCACACGCCCGAGGGCCAGAAGGTGCTGGAGCACTTCCTGTACGACGTCGCCGGCATCCAGCCGACCTGGACGATGGGCAACATCATCGACGACCAGGTGGCCGCGATCCGCGCCGTGGTGGGCGACAAGCGGGTGCTGTGCGGGCTGTCCGGCGGGGTGGACTCGTCGGTGGCCGCGGCTCTGGTGCACAAGGCCGTGGGGGATCAGCTCACCTGCGTGTTCGTCGACCACGGGCTGCTGCGCGAAGGTGAGGCCGAGCAGGTCGAGAAGGATTACGTGGCCGCGACCGGGATCCAGCTCAAGGTGGTCGAGGCGGCGGACCGGTTCCTGGGGGCGCTGGCTGGCGTCACGGATCCGGAGACGAAGCGCAAGATCATCGGCCGGGAGTTCATCCGGGTCTTCGAGCAGGCCGCGCGCGAGGTGGAGGCGGAAGGCCACGTTGAATACCTGGTGCAGGGCACGCTCTACCCGGACGTGGTGGAGTCCGGCGGGGGGACCGGCACAGCGAACATCAAGTCCCATCACAACGTCGGCGGTCTGCCGGACGACCTCCAGTTCACGCTGGTGGAGCCGCTGCGGACGCTGTTCAAGGACGAGGTGCGCCGGGTCGGCCTGGAGTTGGGGCTGCCGGAGGGGATCGTCTGG
>WHSM01000289.1 GCA_009380105.1 Micromonosporaceae bacterium | reverse complement strand
CCCGGTGTGGCCTCGCCCTCAGCCGGCCGTCAGGAACGCCGCTGGGGCCACGGCGTGACGCGCACGCGACACCTCGCAGAACCTACTCCCGGGCCGTGTCCGGGGCCGTGAAGTCGCCGGCGGCGAGCCGGATCTGGCGCAGGGCGGCGAAGACGTCCTCGCACTGGCCGGCGTCCAGCGCGTCCAGACCGAACCCCGCGGCCATCAGGTCCTTCGTGGCCCGCCCCACCACCGAGCGCCCTTCCGGCGTGATCGCGGCCAGCACTCCCCGCCCGTCGGCCGGGTTCCGCTTGCGCCGCACGTACGCCTGCCGCGTCAGCCGCTCGATGATGTTCGTGGCGCTGGTCGGGTGCACCATGAGCCGCTCGCCGATCACCCGCATCGGCAGCTCGCCGCGCCGGCTGAACGCGAGCAGCACCAGCGCCTCGTACCGGGCGAAGGTCAGCTCGTACGGCCGGAGGATCTCGTCGTAGCGCGCGAGCAGCAACTGGTGCACGCGCATGATCGACGTGGCCACCTTCATCGCCGTGCTGGGACCGAACTCGGAGTCCCAGCGCGCGGCGGCCCGTTCGATCGGATCGAACGGCAGATCGAGCGGCTTCCCCACCCCCGCACGGTAGCCGGTGTCGCGGCGACGCCGGCAGGACGCGCGCTACGCGTCCGGCACGTGGACGTCGTCGACGACGATGTTCACCTCGGCGACCTCGATGCCGAGCATGTCCTCCACCGCGTCGCCCACGTCGCGGCGCACCTGGTCGGCGACCTGGTAGACCGGGTGCCCGTACTCGACCGTCAGCACCACGGCGATCTTCGCGGTGCGGCCGGTGAGCTTCACCGAGATGCCGCGCGCGCTGCTGCCCTCGCCCAGGCCGATGCGCTCCCGCACGGTGTTGACCAACCGGGAGGCGTCGCCGCCCAACTGGTGCACCCCGGGAACCTTGCGGGCCGCGATCCCGGCCACCTTCTCGACCACCTCGTCGGCGATGGTGGTGTCGCCGGGCCGGGGAGTCTCCGGCTCAGCGCTGTCAGCCGGCTCAGCGCTGTCAGCCGAGTCCGCGCTGTCCACGGGCTCCGTGCGGTCGGCCGGCTCCGTGCTGTCGGCCGCGTCCGGCGCCGTCGCCTCAGGCGCCTCGTCATCGGCCTCGTCCGCCGCATCGCCCTCGTCCGCTTCCGCGCCCTCGTCCGTATCCGTGGCCTCGTCCACAGCGGCCTCGGAATCCGCGTCGTCCGCGGCGTCAGCGGCTTCGGACTCAGCGTCGGCGGACGCCTCAGCCTCGCCGGACGCCTCAGCCTCCACGGCCTCCGCGTCCTCGCGCGTCTCGCTCTCCTCGACGGCGTCCAGAACCACGGTCGGCGCGCGGCCGTTCGCAGCCTGTTCCGCGTCGCCTTCCGCCGCGACGTCCGCCAGCGTGGCGGCGGAGTTGCCATGCGGGCGTGGCTTGGGAGAGCCGTACGAGAGGTTGCGCGCGAAATCGTTCATCATCGTCTCCACGAGGGTGCGGTGAGTGTGTGGGTGACGGGGAGCCTACAAGGTCGAAGCGTCCGCCAGGCAGCCCGAAAGCGGACAACTGTCACGGCGCCCGGATCGCCCGAGTCAGGGGCGCAGCGCTGTCAGATGTCCAGGCCGCGCATCAGCTCGTCGGCGGCCGTGTACGCGTCGAGTGAGCCGCCTGCCACCTTGCCGGACAGCGAGTCCAGCAGCGCGCCGTCGTGGTGCTCCCCAATGCGTTCCCGCACCCGCGCGAGTGTGATCGCCTCGATCTCGGCGGCCGCGCGGGCTCGCCGGCGCCGCTCCAGCTCTCCGTGGTCAGAGAGCCATTCCCGGTGCTTGTCGATCGCCGCGATCACTTCGTCGACGCCGGAGCCGGCGGCACTGCCCCGGGAGGCCACAGTCTTGACGATCACCGGGCGCCAGTCCCCCGGTCCGCGCTCGCCGAGTGAGATCATGCCCCGGATGTCACGGACTGTGGAGTCGGCGCCGTCCCGGTCGGCCTTGTTCACCACGAACACGTCGGCGATCTCCAGGATCCCGGCCTTGACCGCCTGGATCGCGTCGCCCATGCCGGGCGCCAGCAGCACCAGCGTGGTGTCTGCCAGCGAAGCCACCTCCACCTCGGCCTGCCCCACGCCGACCGTCTCCACCAGCACCACGTCGCAGCCGGCGGCCTCCAGCACGCGTACCGCCTGAGGGGTGGCCGCGGCGAGCCCGCCCAGGTGGCCGCGTGAGGACATGGACCGGATGTAGACGCCGGAGTCGGTGGCGTGGTCCTGCATCCGCACCCGGTCGCCGAGAATGGCGCCGCCGGTGAACGGCGAGGAGGGGTCGACGGCGAGCACGCCGACGCGCAGCCCGTTGCGGCGGTACGCCGTGACCATCGCGTTCGTGGACGTGGACTTGCCGACGCCGGGCGCCCCGGTCAGCCCGATCACCTGGGCGTCGCCGGTGTACGGCGCCAACGCCCCCATCACCTCACGCAGCACCGCATGCTCGTCCTCGACCAGCGAGATCAGCCGCGCCACCGCGCGCGGGTCGCCCTCCCGCGCGCCGGCGAGCAGGGCGCCGGCGTCCAGGCTGCGCCGAAACGACGCCAGACGCCGGCCGGCCCCGCCGTTGCCGTCCGCCATCGGCGTCAGGCCTTCGGCACTCGTACGATCAGCGCGTCGCCCTGGCCGCCGCCGCCGCAGAGCGCGGCCGCGCCGACCCCACCGCCGCGCCGCCTCAGCTCCAGCGCCAGGTGCAGCACCAACCGGGCGCCGGACATGCCGATCGGGTGACCCAGCGCGATGGCGCCGCCGTTGACGTTGACCTTGTCCTCGGTGACGCCCAGCTCCGTCATGGACTGGATGCCGACGCTGGCGAACGCCTCGTTGATCTCGATCAGGTCCAGGTCGGCGACCGCGATGCCTTCCTTGGCCAGCGCCGCGTTGATCGCGTTCGAGGGCTGCGACTGCAACGTGGAGTCGGGGCCGGCGACCACGCCGTGCGCGCCGATCTCAGCGAGCGGCGTCAGGCCCAGCTCGGAAGCCTTCTCAGCGCTCATCACCACCACGGCGCAACCGCCATCGGAGATCTGGGAGGCGGAGCCGGCGGTGATGGCGCCGTCCTTGGCGAACGCCGGGCGCAGCTTGGCCAGGCCCTCGGCTGTGGTGTCGCCGCGCACGCCCTCGTCGGTCGAGAACACGATCGGGTCGCCCTTACGCTGCGGAATCTCCACCGGCACGACCTCGTCGTCGAAGATGCCGTTCTTCGCCGCGGCGGCGGCCCGCTGGTGCGACCGCGCGGAGAACTCGTCCTGCGCTTCCCGGCTGATGCCGAGGGTCGCGTTCTTCTGCTCGGTCAGCGCGCCCATCGCGGCGTCGGTGAAGGCGTCCCATAGGCCGTCGTGCTGCATCGAGTCGATGAGCTGGGTGTCGCCGTACTTGACGCCGGAGCGGGAGCCCTTGAGCAGGTGCGGCGCGTTGGTCATGGACTCCATGCCGCCGGCGACGATGATGTCGAACTCGCCGGCCCGGATCAGCTGGTCGGCCAGGGCGATCGCGTCCAGCCCGGACAGGCACACCTTGTTGACAGTCAGCGCCGGCACGTTCATCGCGATGCCGGCCTTGGTCGCGGCCTGGCGCGCGGTGATCTGCCCCGCGCCGGCTTGCAGCACCTGGCCCATGATCACGTACTGCACCTGGTCGGGCGAGACACCGCCGCGCTCCAGGGCGCCCTTGATGGCGAAGCCGCCGAGGTCGGCCCCGGAGAAATCCTTGAGCAAGCCGAGCAGCCTGCCCATCGGGGTGCGCGCGCCGCCGACAATCACCGAGCCCATAGCAGCCTCCTGCCTAGCCGTGACCCATTTCATTCGGGTGTTCCAGACCTGAACCAGCGTTCAGACGCCACACTACCGAGCATGGATTCTGCAAGCATCGGGCTGTTGCGCATCGATCACGTGGGAATTGCCATACCCGACCTGGACGAGGGGATCGCGTTCTACGAGCGCACGTTCGGGATGCGATGCGTGCACACCGAGGTCAACTCCGAACAGGGCGTGCGCGAGGCCATGTTGGCGGTAGGCCCGGACCCGGCCAACGGCTGCGTGCAACTCCTAGCGCCGCTGCGCCCCGACTCCACGATCGGAAAGTTCCTGGAGAAGAAGGGGCCCGGGATCCACCAGGTGGCGTACACCGTGGCAGACATCGGCGTCGCCTGCGATGCGCTCCGCGACCGGGGCGTCCGCCTGCTGTACGACGAGCCCAGGCAAGGCACGGCGGACTCCCGGATCAACTTCGTGCACCCCAAGGACGCGGGCGGGGTGCTGATCGAACTGGTCGAGCCCGCGCCCGCCCAC
Organism: Micromonosporaceae bacterium; assembly: GCA_009380105.1. Lineage (GTDB taxonomy): Bacteria > Actinomycetota > Actinomycetes > Mycobacteriales > Micromonosporaceae > WHSM01. Next base: position 1,543 of record WHSM01000289.1, on the reverse strand, counting down.
TCCGGATGATCATGACGTTAGCGGCATGACACGCCGATAGCGCTGCTGCCGAGGTCATGATCATCGCGGAATGACGCGCCGCCGACGCTGCCGGCGGAGCTTCCGAGACCATGCCTCAGCGCCGAGGAAATCGAATGGTCTCGGAAGGTCCGGTGCGGTTTGCCACAAGCCGATTACGGGCATCCTTACTCACCGGTAACATGCGCGTCCAACCGCGGGGCGCAGGGACAGGACGCGAGGCGTAGAACAGGAGAGGCAACCCGGATGAAGGAAATCCTCGACGCGATCGTCAACGACCAGCTCGACGCGATCGGTGAGCTGCCGGTGCCCGAGTCGTACCGCGGCGTCGTGGTGCGCGCCGACGAGGCGAGCATGTTCGACGGGCTGGCCACCCGGGACAGGGACCCGCGCCAGGCGCTGCACCTCGACGAGGTGTCGACCCCCGAGCTCGGGCCGGGCGAGGCGCTGATCGCGGTGATGGCCAGCGCCGTCAACTACAACACCGTCTGGACCTCGATCTTCGAGCCCATCTCGACCTTCAAATTCCTGCAGCGGTACGGCAAGATCTCCGAGCTCGCCAAGCGGCACGACCTGCCGTACCACGTCGTGGGGTCCGACCTGGCCGGCGTGGTGCTGCGGACCGGCGCCGGGGTGACCAAATGGAAGCCCGGCGACGAGGTGGTGGCGCACTGCCTGTCGGTGGAGCTGGAGGACCCGCAGGGCCACGACGACACCATGATGGACCCGCAGCAGCGGATCTGGGGCTTCGAGACCAACTTCGGCGGACTGGCCGAGATCAGCCTGGTGAAGGCGAACCAGTTGATGCCGAAGCCGGCGCACCTGTCGTGGGAAGAGACGGCCTGCCCCGGGCTGGTCAACTCAACGGCGTACCGGCAGTTGGTCTCGCACCACGGCGCCGCCATGAAGCAGGGCGACGTGGTGCTGATCTGGGGCGCGTCCGGCGGCCTCGGCTCGTACGCCACCCAGTTCGCGCTCAACGGCGGCGCGATCCCGGTGTGCGTGGTGGGCAGCCCCGAGAAGGCCGAGATCTGCCGCGCCATGGGCGCCGAGCTGATCATCGACCGCAACGCCGAAGGCTACCGGTTCTGGAAGGACGAGAACACCCAGGACCCGAAGGAGTGGCAGCGGCTCGGGGCGAAGATCCGGGAGCTGACCGGCGGCGAGGACCCGGACATCGTCTTCGAGCACCCGGGCCGGGAGACCTTCGGCGCCAGCGTCTACGTCGCCAAGCGCGGCGGCACTATCGTGACCTGCGCGTCGACCTCCGGGTTCATGCACCAGTACGACAACCGCTACCTCTGGATGAACCTGAAGCGGATCGTCGGCTCGCACTTCGCGAACTACCGGGAGGCCTGGGAGGCGAACCGGCTCATCGCCAAGGGCCGTATCCACCCGACGCTGTCTCGCGTTTATCCTTTGGAACAGACCGGCCAGGCCGCGTACGAGGTGCACCGCAACCTCCACCAAGGCAAGGTCGGCGTGCTGTGCCTCGCGCCTCAGGAAGGTCTCGGCGTACGTGATG
>WHSM01000273.1 GCA_009380105.1 Micromonosporaceae bacterium | reverse complement strand
CCGTGAAGTCGGTGATCGCGGGGGAGTAGACGTGTCCGCCCGCGCAGGCGCCCATGATCAGCGAGATCTGCGGCACCACGCCGGAGGCGTGCACGTTGCGGCGGAAGATCTCGCCGTACAGGCCGAGCGAGACCACGCCCTCCTGGATCCGGGCGCCGGCGCCCTCGTTGATCCCGATCATGGGACAGCCGGTCTTGACCGCCAGGTCCATCACCTTGACGATCTTCTCGCCGTACACCTCGCCGAGGGAGCCGCCGAAGACCGTGAAGTCCTGCGCGAACACGCAGACCGGGCGGCCGTCGATGGTGCCGTACCCGGTGACGACGCCGTCTCCGTAGGGGCGGGTCGCGGCGAGGCCGAACGCCGTCGACCGGTGCCGGGCCAGCTCGTCCAGCTCGGTGAACGAGTCCGGGTCGAGCAGCAGCTCGATCCGCTCCCGGGCGGTCTTCTTGCCCTTGGCGTGCTGCTTCTCCACCGCGCGCGCGGAGCCGGCGTGCACCGCCTCGTCGTACCGGAGCAGCAGGTCTTCGATCTTCCCGGCCGTGGTGTGGATGTCGGGCTGCGCCGGCTGGTCGGCTGGTTCGGCTGTCACGCCGGCATCGTAACGCTCGTTCAGGCGGCCGTCCGGAGCGCGGTGCGGACCCCCACGCTCCTCCTTTCCTGGGGGGTGTGTCGCGGTGTCAGGCGACGATTTGGTAATTCGCGACGACTCCGTTGTGGTCCGAATAGGTGCCGCCGAGGATGTAGTAGTCCTGAACAAATATCTTCCGGTACTCGTTCAGGCGTCTCCAGTGGTAGATGTAGTCAATGTGCCGGTCGCCGTGCGTGCCGGTGCCCTTGACGCCATAGATGGAGTAGGTTGATCGCAACGCGGGCAGAGTGGCCAGGCCATTTTCGAGCGTGATGAAGGGGAATTTCTGATATCGCACCCGCCGGTCGTTGACGTAGTCGACGTTGAGATCGCCGGTCACGATGACTTCGCCGCGCTGACGCTTGTCAACAGCCATTTGTCGGAGCTGCAGGAAGTGGTACTCGGCACAAGTGATGTTGGGATCGTCGCTCGGGTGGCCGTTGTTGTCGATCCGGGAGTAGGCGTGGGTGTGCAAGTGGTAAACCTGCCGGCCGGTGGCGATGTGCCGGTAGAGCACCCAGTTCGTGTAACGCGCTCCCCCTGAACCCGCGACGTTGGAGTCGCAGTGGTATTTGCTGCCCTGGGTTATCACGTCGAAGAAATTCTTGTTCGCCATCAGTGCGTTGGCTGACGCAGCCCCTGTTCCGGGGGCGTAGAAGTGCCAGTTGTTGTTTGCCGCCCATTGCTTTAGGTAGTCTTTTCTCTGGCTCACCTCATTGAGCCCCACCATGTGAGTCCTGGTGAGGATCTGAGCGAAATCGTGCTTGAATTGCTCGAATGACAACGTGTAGAGGATGTTCTGCTGTCCGACATTGAAGGTGGACGCAGCCTGTGCCGTTGCTGGCGCGACAGCCATGCACAGGCTGGTCAACAACGCTCCGGTGACAATGGTGGCGCTACGTTTCAGCCAAGTTGCGACACTTCTCATCCGTGGACTCCTCGACGTGTGTGGGGACGTACATGTAGCGAGAGAAGCGCGCCTCGACATCTGCTGTGGCGGTACGGGAGGCCAGTTGTTCGTCCGTGCGTCCCTCGACACGGGGGTCAGGAGCTGGGTTTGCGCCTCGTCGCTGATCCTGTCGCCGGAGCGACGGGTGGCAAAGATGTTATCGAAGTGTGCGGTAAGAGTGAAGGAAAATGCCAGATGGCTCCGTGGCCGTGCCCCATGCGTGGAGCGGTGCGCGTGGGCGGCGTCGGTTGGAGTCGAAGTGGCGGTAGATGATCAGCCGGGTGACGCCAGCCTCGGCGGCGATGTCGTCCATCGAGATCGCGGCGTACCCGCCGGTGGCGAAGGCCCGGGCGGCGGCGAGGATGTTCGCAGTCGACATAGGCTGCGCGGTATGCCGGACTCCCCGTACACCGACCTGTCCCGGCCGCCCCTCAGCCAGGCGGTGCTGCGGCGGGCGGTGGTGCGTGCTGGCGCCCTGTGGACGGACCTGCGGGTGGTGCCGCGTACCGCCTCCACCAACGCCGGTCTGGCAGCGGCGGCGCGGGACGGGGCGGCCGAGGGCGTGGTGTTGGTGGCCGAGCACCAGACCGCCGGGCGCGGCCGGCTGGGTCGTGGTTGGGAGTCGCCGCCGCGCGCCGGGTTGACGGTGAGTGTGCTGCTGCGGCCGGGAGCGCCGGTCCCGGCCCGCGGCTGGTCACCCCTGCCCTCCAGCCGGTACGGCTGGCTGCCGCTGCTCGCCGGGGTGGCCCTGGCCGATGCGGTACGCCGGCTCGGCGAGGTCGACGCCGTCCTGAAATGGCCCAACGACCTGCTGATCGACGGCGCCAAGTGTGCGGGGATCCTGGCCGAGGCGGTACCGGACGGTGGTGTGGTGATCGGGATCGGGCTGAACGTCTCGCTGGGCGCCGACGAGTTGCCGCGGGACGACACGACGTCGTTGCTGCTGTCGGGGTCGGCCTGTGTGGACCGGGATCCGTTGCTGCGGGCGTTGCTGCGGGAGCTGGCGGACGGGTACGCGGACTGGCGCGCCGCCGGCGGCGACCCGGACCGGTGCGGCCTGCGGGCCGACTACCTGGCACGGTGCGACACGCTGAGCCGCCGGGTCCGGGTGCAGCGACCCGGCGGAGACGACCTGGACGGGGAGGCCGTCGACGTGGACTCCGACGGCCGGCTGGTGGTCTCGGGGGCCGACACCCGGACGCCCGTCGCAGCCGGGGACATCGTCCACGTGCGATGACTCTCAGCGCGGGACGTCACCCGGCGGCGACGGGAGCCGTGGTGACTGCCCCGGTTCCACTGCTGGTGTTGCTGGCCCGGGCCCGGGGATCGCTGGTGCGGTGTCGTGGCCTCAACCCTGGCGAGGGGGCCGTATCGTGCATGCAGTCACCACAGACCGCGAGGTGACGGCGAGCGGGTGTCGCCGCCGGCATCAGCGGCCGGCAACATGCCGGACCGTGCGGTCGGGCCACCGGAGGTGTCGGCGTGGGGTTCCCGGAGAACGTCATCGCGAGTGACGAGAAGGTCGTGCTGCACCTTCACCCGCACTGGAAGGTGCTGTTCGGACCGACGCTGGTCTTCGTGCTCATCGTCGCGGCGGTGGCGATGCTCGCGACCGTCATCCCGGCCGAGTGGAACTGGGCGCTGCTGGCGCTCATCGCCGCCGGCGTGCTCCTCGTGGCGGCGTTCACGGTCTGGCCGTACGTCAAGTGGGTGACCATGCACATCGTGTTCACCACGCACCGGGTCATCCTGCGCTCGGGGGTCTTCACCCGCTCCGGGCGCGACATCCCGCACGCGCGCATCAACGACGTCTCGTTCGAGCAGACGCTCTTCGAGCGGCTGTTGCGCTGCGGCACGCTCACCGTGGCTTCGGCGAGCGAGCACGGCCAGCAGATCCTCAAGGACATCCCGAAGGTCGAGCGGGCGCAGGGCATCCTCTACCAGCTGGTCGAGACCGACCACGAGCGCCGATCGGGCCTGCCGCAGCAGGGCGCCGGCGGCCAAGCCTACGGCGACGATCCCGGCTACTGACCTGAGCGGGTCTGCTCGCGCGCGCCGTTCGGAGAGGCGGCCGCCGACCGCATCCCGAACCAACCCCGGAACCGCATCCGCAGCACGTCCTGCTCCGGCGCGCCGTCGGCGCCCAGCCGTGTCAGCACCCCGGACAGCGTCACCGTGCCGAGCCCTGGCCGCGTCTCGGACGGCTTGCGCTCCACCACTTCCAACGTCCCGGCGAGCCGGTCGCCGGCCCGCACCGGCGCGGTCCAGCGCATCTCCTCCACGCCCGGCGACGCGTACGCCGCGGCCCGGGTGAGCACGCGGTCCACGTACCCGCGCATGAAGATGCTCGCGGTGAACCAGCCGCTGGCGATCAGACTGCCGTACTCGCTGGCTGAGGCCCGCTCTTCGTCGACGTGGTACCACTGCGGATCCCAGCGCTGGGCGTACGCCAGCATCTCGTCGGCGTCGACGACGGCGGCGCCGAGGTCGAACCGCCGCCCCGGCGTGAGCTCCTCGTAGTACCACTCCGGGGCGCCCGCGAGCCCTGCCTCCGGCGCCTCCGGCAGGCCGGTGTGCGGGTCGACCGGTGGCGCCTCCGGCGGCAGGAACACCCACTGCCGGTACGAGTAGAACCGGAACAGCGACCCCAGCGCCAGGCCGACGAAGTTGCCGGAGATGTTGTCGGCGATCGGCGAGGCGAAGACCGGCCACACGTTGCCCAGGATGTAGTGGCTGAAGCCCAGGCACAGGATGCTGATGAGCAGGCCGACCGCGTTGAACACGAAGTAGAGGAAGTACTCGCGGGCCAGGCCGCTGGCGCGGCGGTGGCGCCAGGTCCAGTACCGGTTGCCGACGAACGCCACCGTGGCCGCCACCGCGACCGAGACGGTCTTCGAGGTGAGCGGGCCGAACCCGACGACCAGCAGGAAGAGGTTGAACAGGCCGAAGTCCACCAGGAAGGCGACCCCGCCGACGACGCCGAACCTGCCGACCTCGTGGAACAGCGCGGACAGCCGCCTGGCGAGACCCGTCATCAGACCGCCGGGCACGTCATCCGGGCTGGCGTCGTCCTTGGCGCGCACGCTAGACACGCCGTCGAGGGTACCGGCGCGGCGCAGCCGTTACTCGGGCGCGCGCCTGGATCCGCGCGTGCGGGGCGGCCGGCCGGCGTGGCTGCCCTTGCCGTGGTCGCCGTGCGGGCCGACGGTGCGGCCGGTGATCCGGACGTCGAACGACTCTGTCGCGGAGAGGCCGGCCAACTTCACCGTGGCGGTGAACCGCTGCGGCCCGCTGACCGTCCTGGCCACGACCAGGCGCAGCTCGGCGACGGTGGACTCGCCGGGGCGCAGCGCCCGGCGCGCGCAGCGGGCCGTGTCGTCGGCGCGGACACACCGCCAGCCGTCCCCGGCCACGTGGCTGGAGAGCCAGATCCGGTCCGGCAGCCGCACCTCCAGGACCATCCGCTCGCCCGTCTTGTGGCCGACGATCGGCCGCCACGGCAGGCTGCGGACCCCGATCCCGCCGCCCTGACCGCTGGAACTGGCGCCGCTCTCGGCGGCGGTCCCGGTCTCGGCCGCGCGTTCCACCCGGATCGGCAGCACCGACGACCTGCCCGCCGCCAACGTGGGGTTGCGGGAACCGGGGGTGATGGTCACCGGCGGCTTCGGCAGCGGGTCGGGAGGGCCCTGCGGCGGCTTCTTCGACGGCGAGGCCGGCGGGGTGGTCGCCGGTGGCGGCGTCCTGCCCGGCGACTCCGGTGGATTCTCGGGCTCCGCTGGCTCGTCGGTCGGCTCGTCCGTCGGCGCTTCGGTGGGCTCGTCGGTCGGGTCGTCGGCGGGCGGGGCCGTCGGCGGCTGCTCCGCGGGCGGCCGCTCCGCGCCAGGCGGGGGCGGCGCCTGGTTGGAGACCAGGGCGGCCGCGATGACGGCGGCGAGCACGGCGGCTGCCCCGCCGGCTGCGATCGTGGCGTTGCGGGGGCCGAGCTTGTCCCAGACGCCGCGCGCCTGGTTGACCGCGGCGGCCGGCCAGCCGGCCATGGCGGCGATGACGCCGCCCTTGACCGCCGTGGACCCGACGCCGAGGTAGGCCGCCCACGTGCCGCCGAGGACAGCGGGTGCGATCAGCGCGGCGAGGTCGGTGTTGAGGTCGGTGAGCTCGGTGTGGAGGGCACTGCACGCGGCGCAGCCCTCCAGATGCCGGGTGACCTTGGCGTGGTCGCGGGCCGAGAGGTTGCCGCGGATCTCCGCGGCGAGCATCGACGTGTTCTCGGCGCAGTCGCCAACCGGCGGCCTGTCGGCCAGGTGGGCCTGCAGGTACGCCTGCCGGAGGCGTTCCCGGGCGCGGTAGGCCAGCGCGGCGACGCCGTTGGGGGTCAGGCCGAGCAGCGGCGCCACCTGGGCGGGGGTGTCGCCTTCGATCTCGGTGTGCCAGAGCACCTGTCGCCAGCGCTCGGGCAGGGTCTGGAACGCGCGGGCCGCGAGGCGGCGCTCCTCGGTGTCGACGGCCGGGTCTGCCGGGGTCGGGTCGGCCGCGGGCTCCGGGACCTCGTCGACCGGTTGGGTGCGAGCGGCGGCCTTGGCGCGGTCGTAGAAGGTGTGGCGGACCGTGGTGTGCAGGTAGGCGCGGAAGGCGAGGTCGGGTCCTTTGCCGGCCTGCAGGTTGGTG
>WHSM01000015.1 GCA_009380105.1 Micromonosporaceae bacterium | reverse complement strand
GAAAGGCCAGGAGTGGCAGCCGCCGGTGGCCTACCACCCGCTGAACCAGCCGCCGGCAGGCGAGGCCGACGCGGGCGCTCAGCCGGCCCATCCGTCGGTTCCCGGATCGCCTGCGGGCCCGGGGATCCCCGGATCGCCGGTGTCGGCGGGGCCGGTGGTCTCCGCTGGGCCGGTGTCCGCGGGGCCCGTGCCGTCCGCACCCGTGTCCGCCGGGCCGGTGTCCGTGTCGCCGGGGCAGGAGCTGTGGATGCGGCCCGCGTCGGGGCCGCCGGACCCGTACGAAGGCACAGGCCAGCAGCCGCCGTTGACCACGACGCAGCCCGGGTTCGCCGCAGGGCCACCCGGGTTCGACGCCGCGCGGCCGGCGTACGGGTCGGGGCAGCAGGCGCCGGTCGGCGGGGCCGCCGCGCCCTCGACGGCCGACGCGGAGCCGGGCAGCCGGACCGGCCGCGCTGGCCGGGTGTTCATGGCCGCCGGCGTGATCGGCGTGCTGCTCGGAGTGCTGGTGGTCGCCGTGCTGCGGCTCCTGCCGGCCAGCACGCCGGCGCCCCCGGAGAGCCGCCCGTCCCCCAGCCCGGAGGTCACGGCCACCGCGAGCGTCTCCGCCGACCGGGCCCCCGCGGACGTGAAGCTCGACGACCGGGGCAACTCGGTGGTGCTCAGCTGGAAGGACCGCACCGGCGGGCGGGCGCCCCACTACGTGGTCGGTGGGCCGGACGGGGCCAGCCCGCGGGCGATGACGCAGGCGGAGAAGGGCATCACGGAGGTCGCCATCGACGCCCTGAACCCGGACACCGACTACTGCTTCACCGTGATCGCGGTGATCTCCGTCGACGAGATCGCGCCGTCGAAGGAGATCTGCACCGAGCGCGCCTGACCGGGTCGCTAACGGGGCCAGAACAGCGGCCGGGGATCGAGCTGCCAGAGGACGCGGCGCGCCAGGCGCCGCGTGCGGCGTAGCGCCTTCACATAGTCCCGCGCGGTCGTCACCGCCACGCTCGCCTCCGATCCGCCGACGCTGCCGAATCCGAAGCCGACCGCGTTCGCCTGGGCGGCCAGTCGCCGCAGGTCGGGCAGCGGCCCGCCGCTGTGCGCGACGGCCAACTCTTCCGCGGTCATCGACCCAGGGGCGCGCTGCCCGGCCAGGCGCAGCGCCTCGCGTACCTCCGCCCATGCGCCGACCACCCGCTCGGCCGGACTGCCCCGGGTCAACCGGGACCGGCTACGGCGGTGTCGCAGCCCCGCGACGACACCGGCCAGCAGCAACACGCCGCCGGCGCCGCCCGCCGTCACGAGCCAGGCGAGGCTCCCGCGCTCCGTCGCCGGGCACCGTGGCGCGGTCTGTCTGTCCTTCTCCCCCGGCGGCGGGCTGGTGTCCGGCCGCTGCAGCTGCTGGTCCTTCTGCTTGGACTCGGCCTCCGCCTCCGGCGTGTTCTCCTCCGGCGGCGGCTGCGCGCCCTCCTTGCCCGGAGTGGGGTCGAACGGCACCCAACCCTCCCCGAGCAGGAACACCTCCGCCCACGCGAACGCGTCCCCGGACCGCACCAGGCGCCGATCGTCGCCGACCCGTTCGCCCGCGTGGAACCCGACCACCACGCGGGTCGGCAGGCCTACCACGCGACCGAGCACGGCGAACGCGGCGGCGAACTGCTCCGAGGTGCCCTGGCCGCCGCCGTCAGCCTTCGAGGAGGTGAGGAAGAAGCCGAGGTTGGCGTAGCCGTGGCCGCTGGGCGCACCGGGGTAGAAGGCGTATTTCGTGCGCAGGAACTTCTCCAGTCGCAGCGCCTTCTGGTACGGGGTGCCCTCACCGGCCGCCTTCTCCGCCAGCTTCCGCAGCTCGTCCGGCAGCGGCTCAGGCAGCTCGTCCAGGCGCTCATGCTCCGGGCCGACCGGCAGGCCGGCGCCGACCAGGTAGTCGGGGTCGCGGACCGGCACCTCGGAGGCGACCGTGTAGGTCAACCCGTCGCGCAGGCCGTCCGGCGCGGCGAGCATGCGGGAACCGGCGTCGAAGCTGGCTCGCACGCCGCCCACCTCACGCGGCACCTCGGCGGCCGGCAGCCAGCCGCCGGGCAGGTCGCGCACCGTGATCCGCTGCTTGACGGCGACGCTCCGGCGCGGCATCGGCTCCACCTTCGTCAGCACGGAGCCGGCGGCCCGGAACTCGTCGTCCGGCAGCCAGGTGATGCCGTCGAAACGCGACAGCGCCGCCCAACTGATGCGCACCGGCCGCGGGGACCGCACCTCCAGGAGCGGTTGCTCGGTGTCGGTGGCCCAGCCGGAGAGCATCCCCAGCGGGTTCAGCGCCTCGGGGTGCTTCTGCGGGGGCACGAACAGGACTCTCGGGTCGTACGGCTGCGTGCGGTGCACCGCCGCCGCGGCCGGTCCGAGCGTCACCGCCAGCACCCCGAGCACCGCGACCGCGGCGAGCCCGGCACCGAGGCGACGCGCCGCCTCAACACGGCGCGCCTGGCCCGGCAGCGGCGCGACCGGCGCCGCGGCGCGCCCGTCGCGGGTCGCGGCCAGGTGCCCGGCCGCCGCGACAGCGAACAACCCCGCCAGTGGGTACGCCGGGCCGGCGTTCGGGCCGACGAACACCACTGCCGCGCCGAGCAGCCCGATCGACGGCAGCAGCGCGGCGAGCGGCCAACGGGTGAGCAACAGCACCCCTGCCGCGCCGGCGAGCCAGGTCAACGCGATCGGCAGGGCGACCGTGTCGGGCGCCGGCTCGATCGGCAACGTGCTGGTCATCAAACGGGCGCCCGAGTTCGCCAACGCGTCGAGCAGCACGGCGGCGAGCGGGCCGTCCACCGTGGAGCGCGGGCGCAACGCGGCGGTCACACCCGCGAGCCCGGCGCCGAGGCCCGCCAACGACCCCAGCAGCGCTGTGGCAGGCGAGCCGAGCGCCCGCAGCAGCCCGGTGAGCACCACGGCGCCGCCTGCCGCGGCGAGCAGCACGAGCGACATCTGCCAGCCCAGGTACAGCCGCGCCGCGATCAACGCCGCGGAAGCGGTCATCGCGATCAGCGCCAGCGGCGAGACGATCCGCGCTACCAACGGCTCACTCCGTCCCAGCGCGGGGCGAACTCCTCGGCGGTCCGCGCGGGAATCATGATCACTCCGGGAAGCCGCCCGAGCTGCGGCGAGCCCTCGCCGAGCACGCCGGCCACCACCGTCGGGTACACGTCCCGAAGCAGGCCGACCTGCTCCAGGTCCGCGCCGGAGTGCGTGCCGGTGATCAGCACCAGGGTGTCGCCGCGGTGGCGGGCCCGCAGCCGCTGCACCGCGACCGGCAGCGAGGCCTGCTCCTCGCGGCGGGCCTCGGCGAGCAGATCCAGGTACGGGCCGGCGCCGAGGACCGGCGCCCCCGCGGCCTGCGGGGTCACCGAACGGCCGGAGACCAGATCCAGTTCCACGTGCAGCTCCGCCCGCAGCGCCGCCAGCGCCACGGAGGCGGCGGCCTCCAGCGTCTCCTCGAACGAGTCCACATCATCCTGGACGGCGTGCGCCCCGGCCCGGTCGTCGACCAGGATCACGATGCGGGGCAGGCTGGTCTCGACGTGCTGGCGCACCATCAGGTCGCCGATGTGCGCGGACGTGCGCCAGTGCACGTGCCGCAGATCGTCGCCGGGCACGTACTCCCGCAGCGCGTGGAACGTGATGGAGCCGTACTGCGCCGCGTCGACCAGGCCGTCGAGGCTGCGGGAGACGCCGACCGGCACGGTGCGCAGCTGGTGACTGCGGGGGTGCACCCAGACGCGGCGGACGTCGCCGTAGCGGCGGGTGGCGGCGATGAGCCCCAGCGGATCCCGCCGGGCGATCTCCATCGGCCCCACCTCGATCACGCCGCGCCGCGCGGTCGGCAGCGGGTATCTCAGGAAGGTGCGCCCGCCCGCGCGGAGCCGGATCAGCGGCATCGCCACATCCCGCACGTCGGCGTCGGCGCCGGCGACGCGTTCAGCGCCGACCAGCGCCTGGCTGCGCCAGCGAGCGGTCGAGCCGACATCGACCACCGCCAGGCAGGCCTCGCCGCGGGCGACCCGCTCCGGCTCGACCGAGCGCGCGACGTCGAGGGCGGGCCTGGCCCCGGCGAGGAGCGCGGCTCCGAGGAACGCGGCTCCGGCGACGCACCCGAGCGCGACCAGCTCCGGATAGCCGTACGCGTAGCCGAGCGCCGCGAGCACGATCCCGGCGACCAGCACCGCGACCCCACGACGGGTGGGCATCGGCGGTCAGCCTCCGGATGCGGCGGCGGACTGCGGCTGCGGCACCGGCACAGCGTCCAGCACCGAGGTCACGACCTGGCTGGCCGTCTGCCCCCGGAGCTGCGCGTCCGGGGTCAGGATCAGCCGGTGCGCGATCACCGCGTCGGCGAGCGCCTTGAGATCTTCCGGGAGCACGTACGGCCGCCCGGCGGCCAGCGCGTACGCCTGAGCCGCACGGGTCAGCGCGATGGCGCCGCGGGGCGAGAGCCCGAGCCGCACATCGGGGTGGGTGCGGGTGGCCTGCGCGATCCGCACCACGTACTGGTAGGCCACGTCGTGCACGTACACGCGCTGCGCCACAGCGACGAGCTGCGCCACGGCCTGGCTGTCGGTCACCGGCGCCAGGTCCTCGGGGGCGCGCCGGGCCGCGCCGCCGCGCAGGACCTCGATCTCCACGGCCTCCTCCGGGTAGCCCACGGAGAGCCGGATCAGGAACCGGTCGAGCTGCGCCTCCGGGAGGCGGTACGTGCCGTCCATCTCCACCGGGTTCTGGGTGGCGACGACCAGGAACGGCCGGGCGACGGGATGCCGCACGCCGTCGACGGTGACGTACCGCTCCTCCATCACCTCCAGCAGCGCCGCCTGGGTCTTCGGAGACGCCCGGTTGATCTCGTCCGCGATCACCATGTTGGCGAAGATCGGCCCGTGGTGGAACTCGAACTCCCGGTTGGCCTGGTTGAAGATCGTCACCCCGGTGACGTCGCTGGGCAGCAGGTCGGGGGTGAACTGGATCCGCCGCCAGTCGCCCTGCAGGCTCGCCGCCATCGCCCGCGCGAGGGTGGTCTTGCCGACCCCGGGGACGTCCTCGACCAGGATGTGGCCTTCGGCGAACAGCGCCGTCAAGGCCAGCCGCACCACCTCGGGCTTGCCGAGCACCACCTGCCCCACGTTGGCGGCGAGTCGGCCGAAGGCCTCGGTGTAGCCAGCTACCTCGGCGGGGCTCGGGGGCTCGGCCGGGACGTGCGTCACTGCGTCTCCTGGTTCGGTGCGGTCCGTCGTGCCGGCGTGTCGACGCACGCCCGTGAGCGGATCAACATTTCGGCAGGATCGCCAGATTAGCCGTGTCGCCGTCGCCAGCGTCCAGGTTCAGCCAGATGTGCGGGATCCACTTGCCGTCCGGCAGCTTGATCCACCACCGGCTGGACTTGTTGTTGTTGTAGATCCACGCGGTCTTGATGGAGCGGTCGTCGTTGGCCGGGTACGGGTCGATCCGCTTGCAGACCGCTTGCTTGCGCTGACCGTCGAACGCCCGGTACGCCGGGTTGGCGGTCTGGGCCGGCGCGTCGTAGACGCGGACGCCCTTGTCGCAGTAGGTCTGCTGCTCGCCGGTGGGGCCGTTCTTGCACCTCACGGTGCCGAGGAGGCGCTTGGTCGCGCCGGCTTTGCGAGCCTCGCCGGTGCCGATGTCGTTGGTCGCGTTCACGACCAGTGTGTACGACTTGCCGGGGTACAGCCCCTTGACCACGATCTGCGAGCAGCTGCCGGTGTAGGCGTTGCCGCCGGCTGCCTTGGCGGTGCAGTTGCGCACGGCCATCCCGTGCCCGTCGACCGAGAAGTTGACCGTGACGCTGTTGTAGTCGCCCGGCGTGCTCCCGATGGTGATCGTGGGCGCCTGGCCGACCTTCGCGCTGGTCGTGGCCGGGTTGCCGGCGCCTGCCTGGTTGTGCGCGGTGATCTGGAACGTGATGGTCTGGCCGGTGGGCAGCCCGTTCACCACGGCCTGACGGGCGTTGCCGCCGACCGTGACCGGGTTGCCGGCGCTGGGCGTGACCACGTACTTGGAGACGGGGTCGCCGTTGGCGGCGGCCGGATCCCAGTAGACGGTCACCTGGTTGGCGCCGGTGCCCTGCGCGCGGGGGTTCTGCGGCGGCGAGGGCGCGGCGTACGGACGGACCTCGTTGCTCGGCGCGCTGGCCTCGCCGCCGGCGCCGGAGTCGTTGCGGGCCTGCACCGTGAAGCGGTACGCCTCCCCGTACGTCAGCCCGCGGATGATCGCCTGGTTGTCGGTGACGGTCGTGGGCGGCACGTTCGAGGGCAGCCCGTTCTGCAGGGTGGTGACGATGTAGTCGCGGGCTCCGCTGACCGCGTCCCAGGTGACCTTGGCGCCGCCCTCGTCCGGCGCGGCCGCGGCCTTGACGTTCCGCGGCTGACCGGGGGTCTGGTCGGTGGGCGTCACCGGCTCCGAGAGCGCGGGCGGGCCCTCGCCGAACTTGTTGGTCGCGACCACGCGGAAGGTGTACGCCTTGCCGTTGGTCAGCCCGTCGACGATCAGGCTGCGGGAGCCGCGGACCTTCCGGGAGCCGCCGTTCCAGGCGACCTGGTAGTGCCTGATCGCGCCGCCGTTGAGCGCGGCGCCGCCCCAGGACACGTTCACCTTCTCATCCCCGGCGACGGCCGTGACCGGCACCGGCGGGCCGGGCGGGCCCTGCTCCTCGTCCCGGTCCTTGGAGTCTTTGTCGCCCGGCTTCGGCGCGGGCATGACGCGGCTGTTGACGCCGCTGCCCCCGGTCACGTCCTCGCGGTACTTGTTGATCTCCTGGGAGCTGCCGTCCTCGTCGACCACGCGCGCCTGCGAGCTGTCGGGCGCGTTGATGAACAGCTTGCCCTCGCGCACCTCCAGCTCCAGCTCGCCCTTGGCGCCGTTCATGTCCAGGGTGTCCATGCGCTTGCCGGATGCGCTGAACACGTGCACGGCGGGCTTCTTGTCATCCGGCACGTAGATCCGGCCGGCGTACGCCACGGCGGTGCCGGGCTCGACGCCGTCCGGCACCTCGAACCGGCTCGTGGACAGCTTCTCTTTGCCGACCTTGAGCACCACGACGGCGCGTTCCTTGGGCAGGGTGACCGCGGCGACGCCGCCGACGGTGCGCGGCGGCGCCTCGGCGTCGTCGAGCGAGGCCCTCACCCGGGTCGACCTCACCCCGTCGCCGCCCACGACAGTCAACGTGCCCAGCCGGCGGTCGATGGCCAGGGCGCCGTCGTCCAGCGTGGTCATCGCCAAATCGGCGTCGGGCTCGGTGACGGCTTCCGTGCGCGCCGCGCGGGCGGACTTCTCGCTCACCTCGGCGGCCACGACCGTGCCCTGGCTGGGGACGGCGAGCCACAGCGTGCCGTCTTTGTCGAAGGCGCCGCCGACGATCGGGGGCGGCAGTCGCAGCACATGCTTGGAGGCCCGCAGCGTCACCGGGTCCAGCACCCGGACCAGGCCCTTGGCGCGGTCCACCACCACGACGGTGTCGTCGTGCAGGAGGACGGAGATGTCGGACTCGACGCCGACGTTCAGGGTGCCGGTGAAGCCCATCCGGACCAGGTCGACGGAGGTCACACGGCCCGTGTCGAGGTCGTGCAGGATGAGGTGCTTGTCGTTCTGGCTGATCCGCACCCGGTGGCCGCGCGCGTCGACCAACGGCTGGCGCATGTCCACGCGCCCGGAGTTGGCGTTGACCCGGCTGGCGGAGCCGGGCTTGCTGCTCCAGAGCCAGGTGTTGCCGTCGGAGACGCGGAAGGCGTCGACGAACGCTCCGGCGCCCAGGAGGGTGGCGAGCATGCCGCCAACCAGGGACAGAACAATTCCAACGCTGACAAATCCGCCGGAACCGCCCCGTGAGGGACTTTCACTCGCTACCTGGCGGGGCAGTTGCCCGAGACCCTGCATCGTGATGGACCCCCGTGGAGGTGCAGAACCGGCGTCATGGGGCCGCCGGTCGCCTCATCATACGAGGCCGTCAACACCGCCCCAAGCCGGAAACTCACCGCTCATCGACGGTGACCGTGCGTAGATGACCTGTCAGAGGGACCAGTCGCGGCGCAGCGCGGCGAGGGCCTCGTGGAACTCCGGAAACGTCTTCTTCACACAGCCCGGGTCGTCCAGCGCGATCCCCGGCGCGCGCAGGCCCGCGACACTGAAACTCATCGCGATCCGGTGATCCCCGCGACAGGCGATCTCCGCCGGCCGCGGCTCCCCCGGCCAGATCTCGATCCAGTCCCGGCCGGTCTCGACCCGTACCCCCAAAGAACGCAGGTTCTCGGCACACGCGTCCAGTCGGTCGCACTCCTTGACCCGGGTGTTGTAGACGTCCTCGATCCGCACCGGCCCCGACGCGTGCGGCGCGATCGCGGCGAGGGTCGGCATGGTGTCGGAGATGTCACGCATGTTGACCGTGATCCCGGACAGCCGCTCCGGCCCGGTCACCGTCGTCGCGCCGGCGCCGATCTCCACCGACGCCCCCATCCGCGACAGCACCTCGACGAACCGCAGATCCCCCTGCAGCGAGTCTCTGCCGAGCCCCGGCACGGTCACGGTCCGCCCGAGCAGGGCCGCCGCCGCGAAGAAGTAGCTCGCCGTCGAGGCGTCCGGCTCGATCTCGTACGACCTGGCCCGGTAGCCGCCCGGCGCGACCCGGAACGTGTCGCCCTCGACGGCCACGTCCGCCCCGAACCGGCGCATCATCGCAATGGTCAGCTCGACGTACGGCACGGAGACCATGCCGGAGACGGTGATGTCGAGGCCCTTCGCGGTGAGCGGGCCGGCGAGCAGCAGCGCGGTGAGGAACTGCGACGACAGACCCGCGTCGAGCGTCACGGCGCCCCCGTCGACGCCCCGGCCGACGACCGTCAGGGGCAGATGGCCTTCGGCGCCGTCGTAGGACACGTCGACTCCCAGCGCGCGCAGCGCCGCGATGAGCGGCCCGACCGGGCGGCGACGCATCTGCGCCGAGGCGTCGAAGCGGTACCTGCCGCGGCCGGCCGCCGCCAACGCCGGCAGGAACCGGGACGCGGTGGCGGCGTCGCGGGTGTGCACGCTCGCCTCCTCCGACGGCGGGCCGGACGGGCTGCCGCGCACCAGCCACTCGTCGGGGCGCTGCTCCACGCCGTATCCAAGCCTGCTGAGCCCTTCGGCGAACCCCTCCGTGTCGTCGGCCCACAGCGGCCGACGCAGCGTCGTCACCCCGTCGCCGCACGCCGCCAGGAACAACGCCCGGGCCGTGATCGACTTGGAGCCGGGGACGCGCGCCTCGGTCATCAGAAGCCCAGCTTCCGCAGTTGCTTGGGGTCGCGCTGCCACTCCTTGGCGATCCGCACGTGCAGGTCCAGGAAGACCCGGGTGCCCAGGAGCTCCTCGATCTCACGGCGGGCGGTGGAGCCCACGTGCTTGAGACGGCTGCCCTTGTGGCCGATCACGATGGCCTTCTGGCTCTGCCGCTCCACGTACAGGTCGGCGTAGATCCGGGTCACCGGCCTGCCCTCCTCGGGCGGCCGCACGGACATCTCCTCGACCACCACCGCGATGGAGTGCGGCAACTCGTCGCGCACGCCCTCCAGGGCCGCCTCCCGGATCAGCTCGGCGATCATCACCTGCTCCGGCTCGTCGGTGATCATGTCGTCCGGGTACAGCTGCGGCGACGGCGGCAGGTACTTCGACATCAGGTCCACGAGCAGGCCGACCTGCTCGCCGGAGACAGCGCTCACCGGCACCACCTCGGCGAAGTCGGCGAGCTGCCCGACTGCGGCCAGCTGCCGCGCCAGCCGATCCCGGTGCACCAGATCGATCTTGGTCACCACGGCGATCACCGTCGCCTTGAGTCTTGCGATCTCACCCGAGATGAAGCGGTCGCCGCGCCCCACGTCCTCGTCGGCCGGGATGCACAGGCCGATCACGTCGACCTCGCTCCAGGTCTGGCGCACCAGGTCGTTGAGGCGCTGGCCGAGCAGCGTCCGCGGCTTGTGCATGCCTGGAGTGTCGACCAGGATCAGCTGGCTGTCCGGGCGGTGCAGCACCCCGCGCACCACGTGCCGCGTGGTCTGAGGCTGGCTCGACGTGATCGCGATCTTCGAGCCGATGATGGCGTTGGCCAGCGTGGACTTGCCGGCGTTGGGCCGGCCGACGAAGCAGGCGAACCCGGCTCGGTACGGCGCGTCGTCGGTCAGCTCGCTCATCGGCTCCATTCTGCCCTGCGCCCGCAGCGGGGCCGACCTTGACCCAGGGGTCTCGGAACGATCCGTAGCCAGGTTGAATAGGAATCATGGGGCAGCCGATCTACCACCTCGTGCCGTACTCGATCTGGGGACGGTTCGCGCCGCGGGACCTGTACACGCCGCAGAGCCTGGACAGCCACGGGTTCGTCCACTTCTCCGGCGACGAGGCGACACTGCTCGCGGTCGCCAACGCGTACTACCACGACGCGACCGAGCCGATGGCGGTGCTCATCGTGGATCCGGACCGGCTCTCGGCCAAGGTCCGGTGGGAGCCGCCGTCCGAACCGTCCGAGGATCAGCTTTTCCCCCATGTGTACGGCCCGATCGAGCGCTCCGCGGTGATCGACGTGCGGGTCGCCCGACGGGACGCGGGCGGCCGTTACAGCTCGGTGACCGCCCGGCCGCCGACGGCCAAAGCGCTCGACCTCATCCCCCATCCCGAAGGCGGCTGGTACCGCGAGACCTGGGCGTCACCCGTGCGTGTCAGCCCGCCCGGCTACGAGGGCGAGCGCGCCAGCGCCACCGCGATCCTGTTCCTGCTGCGCCCGGGCGAGGAGTCGCGCTGGCACCGGGTGCGCTCCGACGAGCTGTGGCTCTGGCACTCCGGCGGGCCGCTGCAGCTGCGTCTCGGCGGCGCCGGCGACATGCCGGTCCAGGAGCGGACCGCGGTGCTCGGCGGCCCCGCGGCTCAGCCTCCGCAGTCGGCGGCCGAGTCGCTCCAGGCGCTGGTCCCGGCGAACACCTGGCAGGCCGCCCGGCCGGCCGGCGATGACGAGGTGCTGGTCAGCTGCGTGGTGTCGCCGGGATTCGAATTCGCCGACTTCCAGATGGCTCCCTGACGAGCGGGTCAGGGTCGCGTGGTGGCGACCACCGTGCCGTCGGGGGCCGCGACGTGCACCTGGGCCTCCTTGGAGATGTCACGCACCGCGGCGAGGCTCGCGTCGTCCAACTGGTGATTCTCGGTCACCACGGCCGCGGCCTCGAGTCGGTCCGCGCCCGCGGCCACAGCGTTCGCCACGGCGAGTTGCAGCGCGGTCAGCGACATGGAGGGCAGCAGCACGCTGGCCGCCGCGTACGTGCGGCCGTCGCCGTCGCGCACCGCCGCGCCTTCCAGAGCGCCGATCCGGACCCTCGCCGAACGCGCCAGGGTGATCAGCTTGCCGTCCTCCGGATCGAGCTCACCGCTCGGCATTGTGGAGCCATCAGGGTGCATCGGCGGTCTGCCTCTCCTCGGTCTCCGCAGCCGGGGCCTGCTCTGGCCGCACCAGAACCGTGTCGATCCGGTTGCGCCGCCCCGTCGTGCCCTCTGCGGTCAAGCGCAGTCCCTGCACCGTAGCGCTCGCGCCCGGAATGGGCACTCGGCCTAACGCCTGACCCAGCAGGCCGGCGACGGTCTCCACGTCGTCGTCGACGAGGTCCAGGTGGTACAGCTCCGCGAGGTCCTCCAGAGCCAGGCGGGCGCTGACCCGCACCGACCCGTCGGGCAGGCGCTCGACCGGGGGCCGCTCCACGTCGTATTCGTCGGTGATCTCCCCGACGATCTCCTCCAGGATGTCCTCGATCGTCACCAGGCCGGCCGTCCCGCCGTACTCGTCAACCACCACCGCGATGTGGGTGCGCGCGGCCTGCATCTCCCGCAGCAGGTCGTCGACCGGCTTGGACTCCGGTGTGAACGTGGCCTCCCGCATCACGTCGCGCACCACGGTGCGCCCAGCGCGCGAACCGGTCTGGTCGCGGTGCACCAGATCCTTGAGGTAGACCACGCCGAGCACGTCGTCGACGTTCTCTCCTATCACGGGGATCCGGGAGAAGCCCGACCGCAGCGCGAGCGCCAGCGCCTGACGCGCTGTCTTGTGCTCCTCGATCCACACCATCTCGGTGCGCGGCACCATCACCTCCCGGGCGATGGTGTCGCCGAGCGCGAACACCGAGTAGATCATCTCGCGCTCGCCGTGCTCGACCACGCCACGCTGCTCGGCGAGGTCCACCAGCTCACGCAGCTCGACCTGGGTCGCGAACGGCCCCTCCCGGAACCCCCGGCCCGGGGTGACCGCGTTGCCGATCAGGATCAGCAGGCGCGCGAGCGGCCCGAGCGCCCGGCCCAGCCCGCGCACCGGCGCGGCGGCGGCGAGCGCGATCGGGTACGCGTGCTGCCGCCCGATGGTCCGCGGCCCCACCCCGACCAGCACGAAGCTGACCACGGTCATCGCCCCGGCGGTGACCAGCGCGGCGGCCCAACCCACGCCCCAGGCCCCGACCGCGACCAGCGCCACCACGGTCGTGGCGGCCAGCTCGCACACCAGCCGCAGGAGCAGCAGCAGATTCAGGTGACGGGGCGCGTCTGTGGCGACCGTCTGGAGCACGCGAGCCCTGCGGGAGCCCTCCCGGGCCAGCTCCGCGGCGCGCGCGGGAGACACCTGGGACAGCGCCGAGTCGACCATGGCGAACGTGCCGGCGAGAATGACCAGGCCGGCGGCCACACCAAGCGAACCCAGCACGCTCATCAGATCCGCCTCAGCCGCTGGCGCCGGGTCTGCCCGCGCCGCGCCAGGCACTCAACAGCCGTTTCTGCAGCGCGAACATCTCGCGCTCCTCGTCCGGCTCGGCGTGGTCGTACCCGAGCAGGTGCAGCACTCCGTGCACGGTGAGCAGCTCCATCTCGTCGGAGGCGCTGTGGCCCGCGGTCGCCGCCTGCTTGCCGGCGACGTCCGGGCAGAGCACGATGTCGCCGAGCAGCGCGGGCTCGTTGGGGTCGGCCGCGCCGGGACCGCGGTCGGCGTTCAGCTCGTCCATCGGGAACGCCAACACGTCGGTCGGGCCTTTGCCTCCCATCCAGCGGTGGTTCAGCTCGGCCATGTAGGCGGCGTCGACGAGCAGGACGGACAGCTCGGCGAGCGGGTTCACGCCCATCTCGTCCAAGGTGTGCCGCGCCACGGCGAGGACTCCGTCGGTCTCGACGTCGATGCCGGACTCGTTGCTGATCTCGATCGACACTCACGACTCCTGTCAGCGACGACGGCTGGAGCGCCGGCTCGGCACCCGATGCGGCCCGGTGTCGGCGGGCTGGGCGGCATCCCAACGCTCGTACGCGTCGACGATGTCGGTCACCAGGCGGTGCCGCACCACGTCCGAGCTGGTGAGGTAGCCGAAGTGCACGTCCTCGACCCCCTCCAGGATCTCGCGCACCACCCGCAGGCCGCTGGTCGCCCCGCCCGGCAGGTCGATCTGGGTGATGTCGCCGGTCACCACGATCTGGGAGCCGAACCCGAGCCGGGTGAGGAACATCTTCATCTGCTCGGCGGTGGTGTTCTGCGCCTCGTCCAGAACGATGAACGCGTCATTAAGGGTGTTGTGCGTCAGCAGGTAGTCCTCGGTGACGTACAGGGAGTCTTCGGCGGCCACCTGGATGCACACGGCCTCTTCCTCGCCCGCAGGCTCGATCGAGTCGATGAAACGCATCGGGCGGCCGCCGCCGTTGGCGTGGTACTTCTGTCGCTTGCGGGCGAGTCGGAACGGTTCCACGCCCTCTGGAAGGCGGATGTCGATGATGTGCGCGTCATACCGGTGCACGCCGATCGCGCTGCCCTGACGCCGTCCTGCGGCGCAGCGTCGCCTGGCGTACGCGACACCACCAAGAGACTGGACCAGCGAGATCACATCATCGCGAAGCAGGATCGAGGTGGTCGAGTACTGGATGCGGCAAGTGCGGTCCCGCTGCGGAACAGGCCCGCCATCGGCGTCCAGGAGCCCCTGCAACACCGCGAGACGCACATCCGCGGAGTTGAACAGGTAGTCGTCCGGCACGAACTTCGCGTGGGAACGGCAGCCGAGCACGTCCAGTTGCCGCATCGCCGCCGTGACCGGGTTCTCCAGAGTCACCCGGTCGCCCGGCGCCCGCACCCGGTTGAGCACATAATCCGGGCCACCCTTATGCCGGACCGACACCCCTGGGAGAGCCGCCTCAAGGGCGTGGGCGAGCTCAGCATCTCCAGTGGAGAACGATGGGGTGGTGGAGCCGGTCACGCAACCGTCGCCGAGCAGGGGCCCCAACGCGTAGGGATCCATGGGAACCTCGCGCTCTGGGAAGCAGACAGGCTGGCTCAGCAGCGGCAACTCGTACCTGTGCGCATGCGCCGCGCGCAGATTGCCGATCATCTCCCGGGTCTCCAGGATCCGCCAGGGCCGGTTGCGACGCTTGTCCGCCGCCGTGCGAACCGTCCACAGGTGTTCCCCGCAGCAGAGCGTCGACGAGCCGTCCTGCGCGGTGACTCGGTAGATCTCCTTCCTGCCCTGGGGGTAGACCCCGAGCACCGGAGTGGGCTCGCCGTTCGACCCAATGACCAGGTCACCCACTCGCAGATCACCGATCGGACGCCAGCCTTCCGGCGTCAGAACCTTGGTGAAGCCGGGTTGCGCGCGACCCCTCATATATGCCAGGGGCGCCACCTCGATCGTGCCGTTGGAGATCAGCCGGGGGATCGAGTCGGGGTCGACCATGTCGTGCAGCGCGTCGTACAGCGGGCGCAGGTACGGGTCGATCTTCTCGTACAGGGTCCCGGGGAGGTAGCCCAGCCGCTCCCCCGCCTCGACGGCCGGCCGGGTGAGGATGATCCGGGTGACCTGCTTGGCCTGCAGCGCCTGGACGGCCTTGGCCATCGCCAGGTACGTCTTGCCGGTGCCGGCGGGGCCGATGCCGAAGACGATGGTGTGGGCGTCGATCGCGTCGACGTACCGCTTCTGGCCCAAGGTCTTGGGGCGGATGGTGCGGCCGCGCCGGGACACGATGTTGAGGGTCAGCACCTCGGCGGGGCGCTCCTCGGCGTTGGAGGCGAGCATCGCGATTGTGCGACGGACCGCGTCGGGGGTCAGCGTCCCCCCCTTCTCGATCAGCTCGACCAACTCTCCGAAGAGCCGCTCGCCGGTGGCGTTGTCGTGGACGTCGCCCGTGAGTGTGATCTCGTTGCCGCGCACGTGCACGTCGCTGGTGAGCGACTCCTCGACGAGCCTCAGAAACTCGTCACCCGCGCCCAGCAGGCTCACCATGGTGTGCGGGTCCGGGATCGTGATCTTCGTCTGCGCCCTGGCGCTGGCGCTCTGGCGCGGTTTCCCGCTGGCTTCCTCGGTCATAGGCCGGCCGCTGGGGCCTGAATTCCACCTGCTCTCGATCTTGTGCCGGACCTGGGTCGCGACGTGGCGTTTGGGTCAACCCATCGTATCCGCGACGCCCGCGGAACGCCCTAACGAAATCGCGTTGGCGCGCCGCTCCGAACCCGATCTTGGCCGTACCGAGGCCGGCGATCTTGGTCGGAAGGATGCTAGGGGTTCGAGGCCGGGATGCCCTCGAAGGTCTCCTGCTGGCGGGTGAAGCGGTACGTCGCCCAGTGCATCCGCGTCACCTGGCCGGCCTCGCCTCTCGTGAGGCGCAGCAGCTCGCCGACCTCCCGGCCGGAGACGGTGCGCAGCACGTCCCGCTCGACCGGCGCGAACACCGCTGGCGGAGTGTCCGGCGGAGCGTCGGCGGAGCGGGCCTCCAGGCGGCCGCCCCGCCACGAGAAGACGTGCTCGAAGCCCTCGCCCCACCAACGTCCCAGCACACTGCGGTACGCCTCGGGCGCCGGCTCGCCCGGCGTCCAGGGCTCGATCTCGGGCGGATCGCCCTCCAGCGAGAGGTCCAGCAGCTTGCGGGTCAGCTCCATGGCGCCACCGGCGGTGCCCGAGGACACCAGCACGGCCGCGCCCACGGCCGGAGCCGCGACCCCTCGCCGACCGCACACGTCGGCGAGGAATCCCGGCATGGCGCCGCCGTGCCCGACGTCGACCACGCGTCCGTCGCGGGGGGTCAGGATCAGCCCGAGCCCGAAGCCCGAGCGCCAGACCTCCTGGTCGCGCACCGTGAGCGGGAAGCACATTTCCTCGACAGTGTCAGCCGCGAGCACTTTGCCCTTGGGGTCGACAGCAGCCGGATCCGCCAGGAACGCCGCCCAGCGCGCCATGTCGCTCGCGGTGCTCCACAGCTGCGCGGCGGGGCCGATCGCGCCCATGTCGACCGGCGGCTCCGGCCGGGCGTGGTCGGAGTACGCGTCCACCAGGTAACCGGTCGCGGCCCGCTCCGTGCGCTGCGCGGTGGTGTCCGCCAGACCCAGCGGGCGCAGAATCCGGTCGGCGACCAGCTCTTCCCAACGGCCGCCCCGCCGGGACGCCACGACGAGGCCGAGCAGCGCGAAGCCGAGGTTCGAGTAGTGGAACCGGCGCGCCGGCGCCAGCACCCGGTCGGCCTTGGCGAGCCCGGCGAGCGCCTCGCCGGCGGCTGGGATGTCGAGCGTGTCCCACACGTCGCCAAACGGCTCCCGTTGCAGGCCGGACGTGTGGCTCAGCAGGCGCCGGATCGTCAGGTCGCCGTGGGCCGGGGTGTCGAGGTGCCCCGACAGCGGGTCGTCGAGGTCGAGCAGGCCGTCGTCGCGCGCTTGGAGCACCGCGACCGCGGTGAGCGTCTTCGTCACCGAGCCGACGCGGAACTGGGTGGCCGCGTCGAGCGGCCGGTCGGCGCCGGACGTGCCGATCTGGAACGCCCACGTCGCGCGGTCGCCGCGATGCAGCGCGACCTGCGCCGCGGGCGCCCGGTTGTGCTTCTGGCTCTGCCGCGCCAACCGCTCCAGCCGCTGCGTGACGTGGCCGTTCCCGACCTGGCTCACCCGCGCCTCCCCGTTGAGTCGTGTGCCGATGCCACGCAGCACGCTACCCAACCGGCGGGCGACTCAGCGAGGCGGTGTTCACAGCGGTGATCGAGCCCTGCTGGCGCACCACCTCGGCGGCGCCCGTCACAACGGAGCCGAGTGCCCGACGCAATCCCGCAGTCGCCTCCATGGTCGACGGTCGGGCCTCGAAGAACATTTTCGGGGTACGAGCGATGCGCCGCAAACGTTGGGGCGCGAGGGCCCGCGCGCTTCGCTAGTAGGGTGGTGGGCCACGACACCCGACGCCGAAGGGACCCGCATGGAGATCTCAGGGCTGTGCTCAGCGTTGGTCATCGGCCTCATCATCGGCGGGCTCGGCCGGCTGGTGCTCCCGGGCAAGCAGAAGATCGGAATCCTCTGGACCCTGGTCGTCGGCGCCGTCGCAGCCCTGCTCGGCACGCTCGTAGCCAGCGTCATCGGCGTCACGCACACTGGCGGCGTCGACTGGATCGAGCTGGCGCTCCAGGTCGGGTTCGCCGTGGTCGGCGTCAGCTTGGTCGCTGGCCGCAGGTGAGGCCGCGGCACGGTTTTCCTGGATGAGCGCGGCTCAGGGTTTCCAGCCGACCTCGGCATTGCAGGCGGGCAGGGCCTTGAGAATCAGCTCTATGCTGGAGTGCTTCCCCACCCCGGGGAGGAGCACCGGATACAGGGCGACCTTCGCGCCGGTCGCGTCGGATTCAATACGCACCCGCTCTGGACGTGGCTTCATAAGCGTGTGCAGCTTTAGCCAGTCGTCACGCTCTGCGGTGACCCGCTTCACCAGACACTCGAAGTACGTACGCCAGCTCTGCGGCGGGATCTTCACCGTCTTCGACAATTCCTTTTGGGCTGCCGCCCGGCTGGCGAAGGTCTTGCCGCTCTGCGCAAGACGGTTCACCTCGCTGGCCACCGAGCCAAGGGTCAGCAAGAAGGCGATGATGTAATCCGCGCAGTGCTCCTCCTCGCCTCGCCTGATCAGTGC
Source organism: Micromonosporaceae bacterium (assembly GCA_009380105.1). Lineage (GTDB taxonomy): Bacteria > Actinomycetota > Actinomycetes > Mycobacteriales > Micromonosporaceae > WHSM01. The sequence goes on along the minus strand of WHSM01000015.1, from coordinate 6,518 downwards.
GGAGCCCGGCTCGGTCACGTCGTACACAATCGGGAACTTGCCTGGCACACACCGGGTGAGACCATCCGCCAGGTACGGATCCGGGCACACTTGGCCGTGGAAGTCCGGGCGCCCGCCGCTCGTCGAGGCGTGTCGGCCTTGGTCCAGGAACCGCATCTCGATTGGCGCCAGCGCCGCCGACGTCTCCTTCACCCGGACCCGAGATCCCCCTGGAACCGGCTCCACCGCCAGCACCGGCGGGGTCACGAGCGACGACGTGTAGATCGTCCGGCCAGGCAGCTCGCGGCTGGGGTTCTTTGGATCGGGGACCCAGGACTTCACCGGCACGGCGCGGCAGCCGCCCATCTGCACCGCCGACGCCGCGCCGCCCGCCTGAGCGCTCTGGGTGGTCGGGCCCGCGTCGCCGCTGTGGTCCCGCTGCACCCGCAGATCGTCCCGTTCTTCCGCGTGGTCGTCGCAGCCCCCCGAAGGGCAGCCGCCAGGGCAACGCTGGACCGGCGCCGGTCGCGGCGTTCTCGGTGCTGCGAGGACGCGTGCGACCGCGGCATTGCCGGCCACGCGTTGGAGGGCCATGACCGAACCTCGCGTCAGCGCCTCAGGCCGGTAGGAGCCGGGCGTCCGCGATTCACCGCGAGCGGTGGCGTGGAGCGGCTGGGCCGCATTGCGTTCTGACAGCCGACGGGCCTCGTCGAGTGCGGCTTGACGTTTCATTACTGCCTTCTTCCCGGACGCCGAGCCGGCGGCGTCCGACAGGGATGGCCCTCAAGTGGCCACCGGCTTCGAGGCGTGCGGCGCCACGTCGGAAGGCTCTTCGGAGTCCGCACATGGCTGCACCCGTGACGCGTCCTCCTCAGGTTTCCACCCTGGCGGCGGATTCGTAAGGCCACGCGGTGCGCCGGGAGAGGCACGTCAGTTGCCTCAACAGGCAACAACATGCTCGGCCCTCACCATGTCTTCCGGTAGAACTTGATCCAGGTCGGGCCTTCCCCCCACTCGTCGATGTCCTCCTCACGGTCCAGCACCGTGACGGTGCGGCGCACCTCGTCGGGCTCCTCCGACGCGAGGCGCGCGACCTGCTCCGGCGGCATCCCCCGCTGCCACGCCCGGTACATCGCCAGGTCGCGTTCGGCCGCCGCGCCCTCCATGACGCGGGTGAGCTCCCGGATCCGGTCGCAGTAGTGCTCCAGCGGCCTGCCGTCAGAGCCGGCGCCTCCTCGAGAGGCGGACTCCACTGGAGCGGTCGTGTCCTGTCCCTTGGTGGTGTCGGTCATCCTCGTCCCTCTCTCGCGCCTGACGGGCGCGGACTGTGAGCGGTGTGTGGGGCGATGCACCGAACCTAAGATCATGAGCAATCATTGCGCAATACGCATTGTTGGCTATATCATCGCTCTCTCTGGTAGTGCTTAAGCGTTTCGAACGCATTGACGGGCAGTGAGAACGCAACGCGGCCCCGTGCTTCACGACCAGCGACCCGACCCGGTTCCCGCGACGCCATGCGAACGAAGGAGTCCCGATGGCGAGACGCCCCAACCCCCCGACCGTCCGGCTGCGCCGCCTCGCGGCCGAGCTGCGCAAGTTCCGGAAGGCGGCGAAGCTGACCCGGGAGGAGGTGTCGCAGAAGACCCTCATCAACGCGGTCACCCTCTACCGGATCGAGACCGCGCGGGCCCGCCCGCAGCGCCGCACCCTCCTGGCGCTTCTCGATTTGTACGAGGTCGGCGACCCGAAGCGCTCGGGGCTGGTCGAGATCTCGCTGGGCGCGGAGTACCCCGGCTGGCTGCGGCCCTACCAGTCCGAACTACGTGAGCTTTACACCGCATTCATCAGCTTCGAGTCCGAAGCCCGCTCCGTCCGCAACTACGAGTCGCTGCTCATCCCTGGCCTGCTCCAGACCGAGGATTATGCCCGCGCCGTCGTCAACGGCGGGTTGCCTTGGGGCAAGCCTGAGGAGATCGAGCACCGAGTGCGAGCACGGATGGAGCGACAGGCGGTGCTCGCCAAGGAGAAGCCGCTACGGCTCTGGGCGGTGGTGGACGAGGCGGCGATCCGCCGTCTCGTCGGTGATGAAGGTGTGATGCGCGCGCAACTTCGGCACCTCGTGGAGGTCGGGGCGAAGCCGCACGTGACGATCCAGGTGATCCCGTTCGATAAGGGCGCCCACCCCGGCATGCCCGGCTCGTTCATGCACCTGGAGTTCCCCGACCCCGCCGATTCGGATCTGGTCTACATCGACAGCATGGCCGGCGACCTGTTCCTGGAGGAGGACGCCGACATCCAACGGTTTGGCCTGGCGTACGACCACCTGCGCGCGCTGGCGCTCAGCCCCCGCGACTCCGCAAAACTGCTCGCTTCGGCGGCGGACCGCTACTGAGGTACAGTGACAGCCGTGAATCAGGTGGATCTTGCCGGCGCCCAGTGGCGCAAGAGCTCCCGCAGCAGCGCTGAGGGCGCATGCGTCGAAGTCGCGGCGCTCGGCGACGTCCCGTGGCGTAAGAGTTCCCGCAGTAGCGGCGACAGCGCATGCGTGGAGGTCGCCGCGCTTACCGGCGCCGTGGCGGTGCGCGACTCCAAGGACCCCGCCGGCCCCGCCCTCGTGGTCCCACCGGCCGACTGGGCCGCGTTCGTCACCGGCCTGAAGACCAGCGCCTTCGACTGACCCCGGCTCGGCGCCACGCCCGGTGGAGCGGGTGCTGTGGCTGGTCGAGCCCGTCCTCAGTCGCGCGTTGTTGATTCAGTCTTCCCGCGGATGCAGCGGGCGGCCCTCGCACCGCGGGTCCGGCTGGGTCGGGGTGGAGCGCGGAACCGTCCAATCCAGCACAGACTGCTCGATGTGCCAGCCACGCATCGTCACCGTGCTGGTCGGCGCCTGCTCGGCAGTGGCGCACAAGGTCTGGGACCGCAACGCGTCGTTGGGCACGAACAGCACCGAGCCGTCGTTGCGCAACACGGCCGCCACCCGGTCGTCAACGGTGATGACCTGGCCCCGCGCGACGCACACAGAGCCATCCGCGGGCTTCTCGCCGGGCGCTGCACACAGGCTGGGGTCATCAAGCTCCATGGCGACTGTCGGAAGAATCGGCGCCTTCAGGAAGAACGCTCCGACAAAGAACGGCGCGAGCACAGCGGCTCCGATCGCGGCGCCACGCATCACCTCCTGCGCCGCCTGAGCTGGAACCGGGCCGGTGAGCAGCACCGCCATGCCCGGCGGAAGCAGAAACAGCAGCGCGTTGAGGTGTTCTCCGGCGCTGAAGGCCTGAGCGATCGCCGGAGCGAGCAGCGCGTATGCGGCGACGGCCGCCGCGACCGGGAGCGCCACACAGGCGATCGGCACGACGCTCGGGCGCGGTGAGGCGCTCGGCCGCTGTGAGTGTCGCTCACGAGTCCGCAGGCCGACGATCATCAATGTCACCATCAGCAGGGCCGGCAGGAACCGCAGCTGCCACCCGACCGCGGCCAGCAGCACCGCCAGCGCGACCACCCAGTCCGGAATCCGCTCTCCGGCACGAGCCAGCCTTGAGCTGGCCGAGCCGCTGACCGCGTCGAGCGCGCTGAGGGCGCGGACCGCCAGGATCGCCGCCGGCAGCACCCACTGAATCAGCGTCAGCGCCAGCGTGCTGACCAGCCCCAGCGAGCTGACGTGTTGCACCAGCAGCAGCATGGTCTGCGGGTTCTGCCGGCTCAGCAGCCACAGCCGCAGCGCGAGCAAGACCACCGGAAACGCCGGCAGCAGCGCCCAGAGCCACTGCCGGTCGAGCACGGAAGGGTTCTGGTTCGTCGTGCTGGCCACGGTCACTCAGCCCAGGTGTCCCACGGCAGCTGCCGGACTCGCGGCCGGTCGAGGTGCGGCTGCTCGTCCTGCGCGATCGTCTGTGGCTGGTTGGCGGCCTGCAACGGACGCAGGTTGGCGTCGTACGCCTCCAGCCAGCCGCCGTTCTGAGGATCTTGCAGCATCCGGTACAACGCCAGATTGACGAGGGTCCGCAGTGCCTCCTTCCCACCGGTGTTGACGCCGTACTCCTCGATCTTCTCGTCCGCGATGTCGTGGTGTCTCAGCTCGTCCCGGTACTTGTGGACCCACCCGGCCATAATCACGGCGTCCGTGGTCATCGCGTCGAACTCGCCGCCGCGGAGCCCATCGACGCAGTCCTTGATCTTCCTCTTCCGGATAATCTCGTCCCTCAGCCCGGCTTCCTCAAGCGCTCCGGCCGAGGTGGACGTGCCGATGGTGCACACCTTGCGGCCCTTGAGCTCCTGATAGCTCTGGAGGTCGTCGCCTTCCCAGTCCTCGCGGGTCACGACGGACTGCCAGGTGCGCAGGTACGGCTTGGAGAAGCTGACGATGTCCTTCTTCTCACGCGCCGGGGTGATGCTGAACGAGGCGATGACCAGGTCCACGGTCTCGGACCCGGCCTGCATGCTCGCGCGCTTCTCGCTGTCGGTCCGGTGGAACGTCACGTCGCTGCGCCGGAAGCCGAGCTCGGCGGCGATCCGGTACGCGAGATCGATCTCGAACCCCTCGAACTGCCCCGCCTCTTCGTTCCAGTGACTGAGCCCCGGCCGGTCGTCGATGACGCCGACGCGCAACTCCTGCTTGCCGGTCAGGCCCGCCCTTTCCCGAAGCTCGGCCTCCGTCGGCTCCAGCCTGGCGCTGAGGATGACCACCCCGGCCAGGACAGCGAGGGCGATGACGGCGAGCACGGCGATGAGGCGCACAGTGCGCATCGCATCTCGCATCCGATCTGGCGCCGGCCCTGACGATGCGGACTCCACCGCCGTCTCCTCCCCTGACATCTGTCCACCCCCAAGCCCGGAACGGCATCCAGGCCAGTATGTCCAATAAGGATGCCTCAACCGTCCACATCTGACGTCCAGATTTACAACAGGCTCAAACCAGACGTCGCGCGCTGTGGAAACGGAGATCGTCGATTGCGGTCCAGATATCGATAACAGACGCCAGGTTCGGACCTAGATCGGCGATCTTGGCGCGGCGGTCAGGCCCGGCGTTGGCGCGGCGATCGGGGCCGGCGTTGGCGCGGCGGTCAGGCGCCGGCGCCGGCTGCGGCGAGCACGTGGCTCCACAGAGCCGTCACGGGGTGCGGGCCGGTGAGTCCCATGGCGCCGACGGCTCCCGCCACCGCGGTGAGCGCGCGTCGCCGCGTCTCCGCCGACAACTCCTCGCCGAAGCGCTCCACGAACAGCACGCCACGCGGCCGCGCGAGGCCACCCAGGGTGTCACGCACCGCGTCGGTCAACTCCCCCGCGAGGGCCGCGTCCGGCGCGGTGCCCGCACTGGGAACCACACAGGCGATCAGCGCCCTGCCGGCGCCCGCGTCGGCCCGGATCACCACCTCGGCGTCGGCTACGAACGGGTGCTCCAGCAGCACGTCGCGCACCTCCGACAGCGACACGAGCTGCCCGGAGAGGTTGATCACCGCGTCGATCCGGCCCAGGAACTCCAGCCGCGCATCGGGCCGGCGCACCGCCCGGTCGCCGGTCGAGTAGACCGACGGGCGCTGCCAGTGGTGGTTGGTGTCCGGGGCGCCCGCGCCTTCCACGGCGCGTAGCATCCCGGCCCAGGGCCGGCGCAGCACCAACTCGCCCGCGGTGCCGTCCGGCACCGCCGCGCCGGCCTCATCGACCACGACCAGGCCCGCGTCGGGCATCCGGTCCGGGTCGGCCGGGCGGTCGACGGTGACCACGCCGCCCAGCTCGATCTGCCCCCAGCCGTCGCCGATGCCAGCCGCGCCTGAGGACGGCACCCAGGACTCCACCCAGGCGCGCAGGCCCGGGTCGAGCGGCTCGCTGATGGCGATCACCCGCCGCAGCGCGCCGCGCGCCGGCGCCGGCGGCGGCGCGTCGGACCAGCCCCGCACTCGCGCCAGCACCGACGGCGTGGTCATCAGGGTGGCGACGCCGTACCGCTGCACCAGGTCCCAGAGCCGGTGATGGCTGGGCACGTCGAGCGTGCCCTCGAACATCACGGCGGTGTCGCCCCAGGCGAGCGGGCCGAAGACCCCGTGCACCTGGGCGGCGAGCCAGGAGATGTCGCCGGCCAGCCAGAAGACGCCGCCGGGGCTGAAGGCGTGTCGGTGCGTGGCGACCGCGACGGCGAGGGTCGGCGCGGCGCTGTGCACCACGGCGACCGGCCGGCCGCGCCGGTTGGCGAGGTTCACCGCGTACACCGGGCAGTCCGCCGGCAGGTCGGCCGGCGGAGCCTCAGGCGCCGGAGCGCCGGGGCGGGCCTGCGCCACCAGGTCGTGCAGCCAGCGGTCGCCCTCGTACCAGGCGACGTCCAGGCCGGTCCGCCGCACCACGACCGTGTGCTCGACGCCGTGCCCGGCGGTCAGCGCCTCGTCGGCGCGGGCCTTCGCCGGGATGATCGTGCCGTGCCGCCAGGCCCCATCCTGGGTGAACAGCACCTTGGGGCGGAAGTCGTCGACTCGCTCGGCGAGCGCCTCGACCGGCAGCGGCATCGGCAGCACGGTGAACGCCGCGCCGATGCGGGCGCAGGCCAGCAT
>WHSM01000112.1 GCA_009380105.1 Micromonosporaceae bacterium | reverse complement strand
GCGTTCGTCTGGCTCGACAACTACGTCCGCGCGCTCACCGACCCCACGTTCTACAACTCGCTCTGGCTCACGCTGCTGTTCGTGCTCGCCTCCGCGGTGCTGGGCCAGAACGCGCTCGGGTTCACCCTCGCCTGGTCGCTGCGCAACATGGCTGGTTGGCTGCGCCGCACCGTGGAGTCGCTGGTGCTGCTGGCGTGGATCATGCCCAGCTCCGTTGTGGCGTTCCTGTGGATCGCGATGCTCGACCGCGGCGGCGGCACGGTCAACACGCTGCTGGGAACGCCCGGCTTCGCCTGGCTGATCGACTACCCGATGTTGTCGATCATCGTGTTCAACATCTGGCGCGGAACCGCTTTTTCCATGCTGTTGTACGGAGCCGCGCTCGCCTCGGTGCCGCCGTCGCACCTGGAGACGGCTCGGCTCGCGGGAGCGTCGAATCCACAGGTGCTGCGCGACGTGGTGTTCCCGCACATCCGGGGTCACGTGCTGACCAACACGCTGCTGATCACCCTGTGGACCTTCAACGACTTCACACCGTTCCTGATCACCGCGGGCGGGCCGGGGCGCGAGTCGGAGATCATCGCGGCGTACATCTACAACACCGCGCTGGTGGCCGGCGACATGGGCTACAGCGGAGCGATCTCACTGCTGGTGCTGGTCGTGAACCTGGCGCTGGCCCTGCTCTACCTGCGCATGCTGCGCCGGCGAAAGGAGACACGGTGAGCGCGAGGAGTGAGCTTGCGAGCCCCGCAGCCGCGAACGAAAGGCTGGCACAGTCGTGAACGAGAGCCGGCTGCTCGCCCGCAAGGTCGCGGCGCGAATCGTGTTCTACGCGCTGGTCAGCGTGCTGTCGATGTTCTTCGCGCTGCCGATGCTGTGGCTGCTCACCGCGCCGTTCGACAGCAGCCCGACCTATGCCGTGTCAGTGCCGTCGTGGACCCTGGACAACTTCGCCGAGATCGGGCGCAACCCGTACGCCGTGAGTTCATTGGTCGCCTCGGTGGTGCTCGCGGTCGCCACGATGCTGATCGTGGTGGCCGGGGCCGCGCTCTCCTCGTACGCCCTGTCGCGGGTGCGGATCCCGGGGCGCGACGCCCTGCTGTACGTCCTGCTGCTGCTCTCCTCCGTGGTGACCGGCACCGCCGCGATGGTCCCGATCTTCCTGCTGGTCACCCAACTCGGGCAGGTCGACGAGCGGGTCGGCATCGACTCCTGGGCGGCCGTGGTGCTGGTGATGTCCGGGGGTCTGCTGCCGGCGGCGATCTTCATGTTGAAGGACTTCGTGGACTCGATTCCCCGCTCGTACGAGGAGAGCGCCCGGGTGTTCGGGGCCTCGCCGCTGCGCACGTTGAAGGACATCGTGGCGCCGTTGATCAGCCCCGGCCTGGCCACGATCGCGGTGTGGACGATCGTGAACGTCTGGGGCAACTTCCTGGTGCCGTTCATCCTGCTGCGGGACCCGGAAAAGCAGCCGGCGGCGGTGCTGGTGCGCACTCTCTACACCGAAGGCGGCCAGCCCAACCTGGCGCTGCTGTCGACGTTCTCGCTGCTGTACTCGGTCCCGGTGGTGCTGATGTACCTGTACGTCTCGCGCCGGTACGGGTTCCGCTTCCACGGAGGGATCAAGAGCTGATGGCGGGGATTGCGCTGCAGGCGCTCACGAAGGTGTTCCCGGGCGGGGTGCGGGCCGTTGACAGGCTGGACCTGGAGATCGCCGACGGGGAGTTCTTCGCGCTGCTGGGCCCGTCCGGCTGCGGCAAGACCACGCTGCTGCGCACCATCGCCGGCCTGGAGGAGCCGACCAGCGGCGAGGTGACCATCGGCGAGCGTCGGGTGACCCGGATGCCTCCCGGCAAACGCGACGTCGCGATGGTGTTCCAGGACTACGCGCTGTTCCCCCACATGAACGTGGTCGACAACATCGCGTACCCCCTGAGGATCAAGGGAATGAGCCGCTCCGACCGGGAGCGGCGGGCCGACGACGTGGGTGATCACCTGGGACTTGAAGGGCTGATGGAGCGGCGGCCGGCCGCGCTGTCCGGCGGGCAGCAGCAGCGGGTGGCGCTGGCCCGCGCCGTGGCGTGCCGACCGCAGGTGTTCCTGTTCGACGAGCCGCTGTCCAATCTGGACGCACGGCTGCGACTGGAGGCGCGCACGTTCCTGAAGCGGCTGCAGCGGGAGCTGGGCGTGACCACGGTTTTCGTCACCCACGACCAGTCCGAGGCGCTGGCGCTCGCGGACCGGATCGCGGTGATGGAGGCCGGGCGGATCCGGCAGCTCGGCACGCCTCGGGAGGTGTTCGGCCGGCCCGCGAACACGTTCGTCGCGAACTTCATCGGCTCCACGCCGATGAACCTGCTGCCGGCGACCGTCCGTGACGGGCGGGTGGAGGTGGCGGGGCAGCGCGTCGCCGCACCCGCCGACGCTCTCGCGCGGCTGGCCGACGGCGACGAGGTGGTGTACGGCGTGCGGCCCGAGTACATGTCGCTGACCCGGTCGGCGGTCGACGGCGCGCTGTCCGGGACAGTCTCGATCGTGGAAAACCTCGGCAGCTCAGCACTGGTGAGCGTGGAGTGCAACGGCCACATCGTGGGCGCAACAGTCCCGGAAGGATCGGAGCCGGACCCAGGCACCACAGTCTGGCTAGCGGCGACGGACGGCCGAGTCCTGCTCTACCACGCCAACGGCGAACTCGCCTAACGCCCACTTACGGTCCCAGTGCGTGTGCGGCACGAGGTAGATCGTTTCGCGTTCACCCACCATTTATGAAACTTGCCTTCTAACGCCGCGTGATCAAGACCTGCCTGCTCGTGAGATCTCAAAGCAGGCGCGCGACCCGCGAATGCGCAACCCACTTCAGGCGCCGCAAGCCACCCGGTTACGCCATAAGGTGGGTGAAGTCCGGGCGGCTGCCCCGCCCGGGTGCATAGGGAGCCAAGTGACAACGCCGTACAACACAACGGGGGACCAGCGGGGGCGTCCGTTACCGAGACCGCAGCGATGGACGCTCGACGTCGCCGCGGCTGGTGTCGTGCAGTCGTGGCGAGACCCGGCGTCGCGCCTGGTCGCCGCGCTCCACCAGGTCAGCGACTCGGTGCGCGAGGCGTACGGCAGCCCGGTGATCTGGCGATCCCCGGACGCCGACGCCGACGCCTGGCAGGACGTCGACGCGGTGCGCAAGATCGTGGAGGCTTCCCTCCACCCGTCCGCCGGCCAACAGCGCGGCGCGACCGGGCACGGAATCGTCCACGGCGGCCTCTCCCCTGCCGGCGTCTCCATCGTGGACATCCTCTGGAGCACCGCCGTCGGAGACCGGTTGCTCGACTGCACCGCCCGGTTCAACCCGCGCGGCGGGGCGCGGTCGCTCGCCCGTCACGAGCCGGACTGGCTCGCCGCGCTCCTCGGATCCACGGTGGACGCCGTGGGCGGCGCCGCCGGCCGGATCGTCACGTCCTCGTGGCTCAAGGAGGACGAGCGCAGGATGCGGGACGGCGCGCCGCCCGAAGGTCAGGTGCCGTTCTGGCTCGGCGAGCTGACCTTCCTCCCGGCCATGGTGGACCCGGCCGCGCTGCCCGACACCGTGGTCGTCCACCCCTGCTCGACGGCCCGCGGCACCGGCGCCGTGGTGATGCTCACCGACCTGTCCGCCACGGTCACCGACCCGGCCGCGGCCGTCGACGACATGCTGGCGCTCCGCCCGTACCTCCCGGTGGTCGGGTTCTGACCGGAGGTTGGGCTCCGGCCGCGGCGAGCCCTGGCTACCTGCTGTCGCTGAGATCGGCTGTGACGGCCGCGCGGCCCGCCTCCAGCCGCGCCACCGGAATCCGGAACGGCGAGCACGACACGTAGTCCAGGCCGACGCTGTGGAAGAAGCGCACCGACTCCGGGTCGCCGCCGTGCTCGCCGCACACGCCGAGCTTCAGGTTGGGTCGAGCTTTCCTGCCTTCCTCAGCCGCGATGCGGACCAACCGACCGACCCCATCAGTGTCGATCGACTCGAACGGCGACACCCCGAAGATGCCTTTCTCCAGGTACGCCGAGAAGAACGCCGCCTCCACGTCGTCGCGCGAGAACCCCCAGGCCATCTGGGTCAGGTCGTTGGTGCCGAACGAGAAGAACTCCGCAGCCTCGGCGATCTGCCCCGCCGTCAGCGCGGCGCGAGGCACCTCGATCATGGTGCCGATCAGGGCCGGCACGTCGACGCCGGAGTCCGCCGCCACCGCACGCAGGATCTCCTCCGCGTCCGCCCGGATCGCCTCCAGCTCCTGCACCGAGGCCACCAGCGGAATCATGATCTCGGGACGCGGGTCGAGACCGCGCCGGCGGCACTCCACGGCCGCCTCCGCGATGGCCTTCACCTGCATCTTGAACAGGCCCGGCGTCACCAGACCCAGCCGCACCCCGCGCAGCCCCAGCATGGGGTTCTGCTCGTGCAGCCGGTGCACGGCCTGCAGCAGCCGCAGCTCGTTCTCGTGCTTCTCGCCCCGGGACTCGGCGAGCGCGACCCGCACGGACAGCTCAGTGATGTCGGGCAGGAATTCGTGCAGCGGCGGGTCCAGCAGTCGGATCGTCACCGGCAGGCCGTCCATCGCGGTGAAGATGCCGATGAAATCCTCGCGCTGCAGCGGCTCCAGCCCGTCGAGCGCCTGCTGCCGCTCATCGTCGCTCTCGGCCAGGATCAGCTTCTCCACCAACTGTTTGCGATCGCCGAGGAACATGTGCTCGGTGCGGCACAGCCCGATCCCCTGGGCTCCGTACCGGCGGGCGCGCTGCGCGTCCTCGGGCGTGTCGGCGTTCGCGCGCACCTTCAGCCGGCGGGCGTCGTCGGCGTGGCTCATCAACCGGTGCACGGCGCGGACCAGCTCGTCTTCGCTCTGCTCGGCGCCGAGGCGGCCTTCGAAGTACTCCACCACAGGGGAGGCCACCACCGGCACCTCGCCGAGGAACACCTCGCCGCTGGAGCCGTCGATGGAGACCACATCGCCCTCCTCGACGATCACGCCGCCCGCGGCCGTGAACCGGCGTCGCTTCGTGTCGACCTCCAGCTCCTCGGCGCCGCAGACGCAGGTCTTGCCCATGCCACGCGCGACCACCGCGGCGTGCGAGGTCTTGCCGCCCCGGCTGGTGAGGATGCCCTCCGCGGCGATCATGCCGTTGAGGTCGTCGGGGTTGGTCTCCCGGCGGATCAGGATCACATTCTCGCCGGAACGGGACCATTTCACCGCCGTGTACGAGTCGAACACCGCCTTGCCCACGGCGGCGCCGGGCGCGGCGTTCATACCCCGGGTGATGCGCTTCTTGACGGCGCTGTCGTCGAACCGCGGGAACATCAACTGGGACAGCTGCGCGCCGGTCACCCGGGTCAACGCCTCGTCCAGCGAGATCATCCCCTCGTCGACCAGTTGCGCGCCGATCACGAAGGCCGCGGCCGCCGTGCGCTTGCCGACGCGGGTCTGCAGCATCCACAACGTGCCGCGCTCGATGGTGAACTCGATGTCGCACAGGTCTCGGTAGTGCCGCTCCAGGGTCGCCATGATGTGGAGCAACTGGCTGTAACTCTCCCGGTCGAGCCGCTCCAACTCCTGCAGCGGGACAGTGTTGCGGACGCCCGCCACCACGTCCTCGCCCTGCGCGTTCTGCAGGTAGTCGCCGTAGACGCCCTGGTCGCCGGAGCCGGGGTCGCGGGTGAACGCCACACCGGTGCCGGAGTCCATGCCGAGGTTGCCGAAGACCATCGCCACCACGTTCACGGCGGTGCCGAGGTCGGCCGGGATCCGCTCCTGCCGGCGGTAGAGGATCGCTCGGTCGGAGTTCCACGAGTCGAAGACGGCGTTGATCGCCAGGTCCATCTGCTCGCGCGGATCCTGGGGGAAGTCCCGGGCGGCGCGGTCGCGCACGATGCCCTTGAACGTCTCCACCAGCGTCTTCAGGTCCGCCGCGTCGAGGTCCAGGTCATCGGTGGTGCCGCGGGCCCGCTTCACGTCGTCGAACGCGTCGTCGAAGGCCTCGCCGTCGATGCCGAGCACTGTCTTGCCGAACATCTGGATCAAGCGGCGGTACGAGTCCCACGCGAACCGCTCGTCGCCGCTCTGCTGCGTCAGGCCGCCGACGGACACGTCCGTGAGGCCGATGTTGAGAACAGTGTCCATCATCCCGGGCATCGAGAACTTCGCCCCGGAGCGCACCGACACCAACAGCGGGTCGCCGGCGTCGCCGAGCCGCTTGCCCATCGCCTGCTCCAGCGCGGACAAGTGCTCGGACACCTCGTCGCGCAGCTCCGGCGGCGCCTGGCCGCCGTCCAGGTAGACCCGGCACGCCTCCGTGGTGATCGTGAACCCGGGCGGCACGGGCAGCCCCAGGTTGGTCATCTCGGCGAGGTTCGCGCCTTTGCCGCCGAGCAGGTCCTTGAGGTCCCTGTTGCCCTCGGCGAAGGCGTAGACGTACTTGCTCCGTGCGGCCGGCTCGGTCTGTGCGGCCGGCTCGGACGTGTGCGACGCAGTCAAGGCGGACCTCCCGCTGCAGCAGCCCCGGCCGTCTCGCGGCCGGCGCTTCATGGGTTGTTGGCGAAGGCTAATGCGTGGCGGGGCACCTCGGGCAACCTTCGGTGAGACTGGGCACACCCGGCGATCACGTCGATGTCCGTACCCGTTCGCGAAAGGTTTGACGCGCGCGTCTTCGCGCACGACCGCACCGCGTCTCAGCGCGCGACCCACCAGCGACGGAATCGGCTACTCAGCCTCCGCCGACCGGAACGTGATCTTGCCGTCGGCGAGCACGACCGCGTCGGAGACCCAGGTGTCCTTGGATTTGCGGTAGCACCGGTAACCGGTGTCCCTACCCAACTTGACCAGCTTCTTCTCCGGCATCCTGTCGCAGCGCAGCTCAGCGGCATCGTCGCCGCGCTTCGCCCAGTACGCCAGGCCGACCCCTTCGGCGGTGAGCACGCTGGACTCGGCGACGGCGGTCCAGTTGAACGTCGGCGTGCCGCCTTCGATGTCCACCTCGTACCGGACCACGAGACCTTCGTAGGTGATGCCGCAGGTCACAGTCTGGTCAACCGTGCCGGTGATCACACCGCCCTCGCACTCGGCCTTCGTCTTCGCCGGCACGCCAGCCGCGGCGACCACACGCTCCTGCAGGTCGTAGAGGATCTGCTCGTCCGGCCTCGCCGCGTCGCCCGGTGGCTTGCCGGCCGGCTTCGGAATCTCGTACGAGCCGCTGGGGCTCGGCACGGGAACGCCTTTCCTGGCCTGCTTGACCGCGTCGGCATCGCCGTCGCCGTCGCCGCCGCCGCATCCGGTCAGCGTCAGACAGAGCGCAGCGGTCACGAGCAGCACGACACGGGGTCGTCTCATCGTCGAAGCTCTCATGGTGTGGGCGTGAAACTCCAAGATCGAAATAGGGCTGTTCCCCGTGCCGGTGACAGCCTACAAATCACCACATCTGCCCCGCCGCCCAGGTCCGACACACACCGGACCGCGCGGGGCTCAGCCGGCCTAGCCGCCGGAGTTGTCAAACTCCGCGCCGGCCGGGGCCGTCTCGTCGTCCCGGTTGTCCAGCCAGCCGTCCGGCAGGAAGACCTTGCCGGGCGCGTTGACCCGGCCGCGCGGCTGGCCCAGCACGTGCGCCGGATACGGCTCGTCGACGTCCAGCTTGCCGAGCAGGTCGTCCAGCTCGGCCAAGCTGTCGATCATGGCCAGGGCGCGACGCAACTCCGAGCCGACCGGGAAGCCCTTCAGATACCAGGCCACGTGCTTGCGGAAGTCCACGCAGCCGTCCCGCTCGTCGCCGAACTGCTCCACGAGCAGCTCCGCGTGCCGCCGCATCGTCCGCGCCACCTCGCCGAGCGTCGGCAACGCCCGGCCGCCGCGGCCGCCGCTGGTCGCCACGTCGGCGAAGTTGGTCGCCAGGTCGGCGAAGAGCCACGGCCGGCCGAGACAGCCCCGCCCGACCACGACCCCGTCGCAGCCGGTCTGGCGCATCAGGTCCAGCGCGTCGGAGGCTTCCCAGATGTCGCCGTTGCCGAGCACCGGCACGGTCAGCGCGGCCTTCAGGCGGGCGATCGCCTCCCAGTCAGCGCGACCGGAGTAGCGGTCCGCCGCGGTCCGCGCGTGCAGCGCCACCCAGGCCGCGCCCGCGTCCTCGGCGATCCGGCCCGCTTCCAGGTACGTCAGGTGGCCGGCGTCGATCCCCAGCCGCATCTTGACCGTGACCGGCACTCCGGCCGGCGCGGCGGCGTCAACCGCCCCGCGCACGATGCCCTCGAACAGCCGCCGGCGCCACGGCAACGCCGCTCCCCCGCCCTTGCGGGTCACCTTGGGCGCCGGGCAACCGAAGTTGAGGTCGACGTGGTCTGCCAGATTGTCCTCGACGACCATCCGCACGGCCCGCACGGTGATCGCCGGATCCACCCCGTACAACTGAAGGCTTCTGGGTTTTTCGTCGGCCTCGAACGCGACCATGCGCAACGTCTTGGGATTGCGCTCCACCAGCGCCCGGGTGGTGACCATCTCGCAGATATAGAGGCCCCGGCACTCTGCTGACCTCGCTCGCGACTGCGGGGCTCGCGAGCTCGCTCCTCGCGCTTCGCCGTGCTCGCGGCACAGACGCCGGAACGCCACGTTCGTGATCCCGGCCATCGGGGCGAGCACGACGGGCGGCCAAACCTGGTGCTCACCCAGCGGAAGCGGGGAGGCGCCGGGCGGCCGGACGGCGGGGCTGGTCACGCTCACGCCATCGAGGATGACACACCGCGAACGGCCGACCGTAGGGTCAGCAGCCGGGGAGGCGTTCGACCAGGTAGCTCTCCACCTGGTCGAGGCCGACCCGCTCCTGCTTCATCGTGTCGCGGTCCCGCACGGTCACCGCGTCGTCTTCGAGCGTGTCGAAGTCGACGGTGACGCAGAACGGGGTGCCGATCTCGTCCTGGCGGCGGTAGCGGCGGCCGATCGCGCCCGCGTCGTCGAACTCCACGATCCACCGCTTGCGCAGCGCCGCGGTCAACTCTTTCGCCTTCGGGGAAAGGTCCGGGTTGCGGGACAGCGGCAGCACGGCGGCCTTGACCGGGGCGAGCCTCGGGTCGAAGCGCAGCACCGTCCGCTTGTCCATGCCGCCCTTGGTGTTGGGCGCCTCGTCGATGTCGTACGCCTCCAGCAGGAACGTCAACACGCACCGGGTGAGACCGGCGGCGGGCTCGATGACGTACGGCACCCAGCGCTCGCCCTTCTCCTGGTCGAAGTACGACAGGTCCGCGCCCGAGGCCTTCGCGTGCGCCGTCAGGTCGAAGTCGGTGCGGTTGGCGATGCCCTCCAGCTCAGCCCACTCGACGCCGGCGAAGTCGAAGCGGTACTCGATGTCGACCGTGCGCTTGGAGTAGTGGGACCGCTTCTCGGCCGGGTGCTCGAAGAAGCGCAGGTTGTCCTCAGAGATGCCCAGGTCGAGATACCAGCGCCAGCGCTCCGAGAGCCAGTAGTCGTGCCACTCCTCGTCGGAGCCCGGCTCGACGAAGAACTCCATCTCCATCTGCTCGAACTCGCGGGTGCGGAAGATGAAGTTGCCCGGGGTGATCTCGTTCCGGAACGACTTGCCGGTCTGCGCGATGCCGAACGGCGGCCGCTTGCGGGCCGAGGACATCACGTTGAGGAAGTTGACGAAGATTCCCTGCGCGGTCTCCGGGCGGAGGAAGTGCTCGGCGCCGGCGTCCTCGACCGGGCCGAGGTAGGTCTTCATCAGGCCGTTGAAGTTCCGCGGCTCGGTGAAAGTGCCACGGTTGCCGCAGTTGGGGCAGGCGATCTCCGCGAGGCCCTTCTCCGGCGGGGCGCCGTGCTTGGACTCGTACTCCTCCTCCAGTTGGTCGGCGCGGAACCGCTTGTGGCAGGACATGCACTCGGTGAGCGGGTCGACGAACGCGTCGACGTGGCCCGAGGCGACCCAGACGTCGCGGGAGAGCACGACAGCGGAGTCGAGGCCCACCACGTCGTCGCGGCTCTGCACCACGGAGCGCCACCACTGGCGCCTGACGTTCTCTTTCAGCTCGACGCCCAGCGGGCCGTAGTCCCAGGCGGACCGGGTGCCGCCGTAGATCTCACTCGACGGGTACACGAAGCCGCGTCGCTTGCAGAGGTTGACCAGGGCGTCGATGCGATCGGAAGACAAAACTCCTCCATCCGGCTGGCGGTCGGCGGGGACGACATTCAGCACAACGGTCTCGGACAGCGGTCGGTTACCAGCGGATTGACAGCGCTGCCCCTGATGGTCGCGGCCTGCTGGCCGCGAGGGCCAACGTTACCCTTCGCGTTCGGACGTCCGCACGCGGATTGGCGCCACGCCCGCATGCGATCGGCTCGGTCCGCGGATCAGGTGGGGTTGGGCGTGGGGCGGCGGGTCTGCTCGCCGCACACCCGGAAGCCGAACTCGGCGTCCGCTGCCTTGTCGCCCGGCTTCGGGGCCTTCAGCGGCTCCCGCACGACCACGAAGTGGCGATAGTCCACGGAGCCGTCGTCGAAGCGCAGTTCGGCGGGCACCGCGTACGCGGGCTCGGGCTCGTCCGAGTCCGGCGCCTCGACGGGCAGGATGGTGTCCAGTTGGTACGCGTCGAGCCTGCCGGCGCCGCGCTTGCTCGCCGCGAAGCTCTCCTCGCTGACTTCCTTGCGGTGCGCCCGGCACGTCATCCGGTACGCGTCGCCGTACTGCTCGTCGCGGAGCGCGTCGAGGTAGTCGCTCACCGCCGTGCGTGCTTCCCGGTCAGTGTCGTTGTACGCCGAGATCAACGCTCCGCCGAGCCCGATGCCTCCGGCGACCAGGCACACCACGACTCCCAGGCCGCCGAGGATCAGCCACAGCGCCAGCTTCCCCGGCTCTTTGCGCACCGGCGGCGCGGCGAACGGCGGGCGCACGCCGGGGCCGGCCGGCACCGGCGGGGGCCCTGACGTCGGGAAGGCTTCTGGAGCCCGCTCGGGCTGCGCTGGCCCTGGCACTCCGCTGTCGTATGCCGTCATGCCTCGATTTCGGGTAGCTGGGTGGCCGGGCCGCCGCCGAGGTGGCCGGGTGGCTGGGGACCGGCGACCCGGCGATCGTAACGCGCGCCGGGAAGGCCCGCGTCGACCGGAGTGATCATGGCTCGGCGCGGTCGCTGGCGGCCACGGTGATCGTGTCGCCGTCCGCGTCGGCCAGCACCTCGTACGCGCTCGGCTCCTCCAGGGACTCGGCCAGCAACGGCGTGGCGTGAAGCTTCACGTCGTACGCTGAGAGCGCGCGGCGGTACGCGCCCACCGACCGCCACTCCGTGACCAGGCACCAGAGCGCCGGATCGTCGGCGGAGCGCCCGAGCCGCGCGCGATCGAAGCCGGCGCAGGCCGACAGCGCGGCCAGCGCGGTGTGCGCGCGCTCGACGAAGCCGGGCTCGTCCGCGACCCGGAAGCGGTTCACCACCAGCATGCTTCTC
>WHSM01000174.1 GCA_009380105.1 Micromonosporaceae bacterium | reverse complement strand
CGGCGCCACGAGGTCTCCTCCGGTCGCCAGCATCACGCCGCCCACCACGGCGGCGCCTCCCAACAGCGCTCGGCGGGACAGCAACGGATTCCTGGTGGGTCGATGAGGGCCAGCCATGGCTGCCTCCCGGGTGGGGCCGGCCTGGCACGGGGACGCCGGTGACCGGCGTACGCCGACGATCGCCGGCTAGGAGAATTCTGACAACAAGAAGAACATTTCCGACGAAAAGTGTCAAGGCTGGGCGGCGTGGTCACGCTGGACCGGCAACGGTGGCGGTTCTACACGCGATCCCGGGAGTGGAGCCCCGACGCTGGGAGAGCGGCGACGCTCTTCCAGGGCGGCCACGCCGGCAGCGTCCCTCTACAACGCGCACTTGAAGCGGTACCTGGCCGTATCCGGGTTCGACACGGCGTACTACACAGCGCCGCGGCCGTGGGGGCCGTGGTCGCCGGCGCGGCGGCTGTTCGAGACGGTCCCTCCGGGCGAGGACTTCAACTACTTCGTCGTCGCCCATCCCGAGTACGGATCGGGCCGCACAATCTACGTCACGTACACCCGCCCCACCGGCGCGAGTTGGGAGATCCGGCTCGCCGAGGTGACCCTGGCGTGAGCCGAGTTCGCCCTGGCGTGATCAGACGCCGATCTGGCCCCACGGCCCCCAGATCGCGAACGTCATGCCACGGCTGGCCTGGATGTTGACGAACAGGGTTCCGCCGTCCGGGCTGAACGTCGACCCGGCGAACTCGTCACCGAACCGGGGCGCGCCGCCAGTGCTGTGCAGCCGGTTCAGCGCGATGTCGAAGATCTGCCCGCCGCGGCTGAGCCCGCGCAGGTAGTTGTCGCCCGAGCTGTCCTCGCAGAGCACGAGGGTGCCGCGGGCGCTGGTGGTCACGTTGTCCGGCAGGTCGAGGGTGTCGGCGCCGGGCGACTGGTAGACGAGTTGCAGGAGCTGTGACCGCGCGTGGTACGCCCAGATCTGCCCGAGGCCATTGCCGTATCCGTCGCCGATCGGGCCGAAGCTGTCCTCTGCCGGGCCGCCGCCCTGGGTGGAGCAGAAGTAGACGACGCCGTGGTCGTACACGCAGCCTTCCAGCCGGGAGAAGTACGCCGCGCCCTGCTCGAAGCCCTGCTTGCCGACGTAGACGATGGCGTCGTTGTTCGAGGTCGGGGCCGGCTCGCCCGGTGTGTACGGGAAGCTCGGCGCGGGGTCGTCGATGTCGACCCACTCGACGCGGTACGTGGCCCGCTCCTCCTGGGTCGCCTCCAGATGAGCGTTCGGCGCGCCGACCACTGTCAGCATCTGCAGGCGGCCGTCGTTGCCGAGTCGTCCGGTGCTCATCGGGTTGGCGGAAGGCAGGTAGCGGTAGAACCCGGACGGGAACCCGAAGTTGTCCTCTGTCAGGTAGAGGGCGCCTTCTTTGGGGTCGAAGGCCACCGCCTCGTGCGCGAACCGGCCGGCCTGGGTGATCGGCTCGCGGTCGGACTGCCCGTCGGCCGGCACCTCGAAGACAAAGCCGTGCCGCTGCTCCAGGTCGACGTTGGGCGTGCCGGTGAAGTCGGCGCCGACGTCGGGGCCGTTGACGGTCTCCTCGCAGGTGACCCACGCGCCCCACGGCATCGGGCCGCCGGAGCAGTTCATCATGGTGCCGTTGAGGCTGGTGTAGGAGTCGGCGACCTCGCCGTGCGGAGTGACCACGACGGTGGTGGTGCCGCCCTGGGCCTGCCCGTCGTACGGCGTGCCGGGGCCGAAGGCCGTGCCGGGGCCGTTCACCTCGTGGTTGCGCACGAGGATCAGGTTGCCGTCCGGGCCCGCGAACGCGGCCATGCCGTCGTGGCGGCCCGGCAGGACTGTGCCGTCGCCGAGGACGACGGAGTCCCTGTCGGTGTCGTGGAACGAGCGGTACCGGAAGCCCTCCGGCAACCAGAGCCGCACTTCCCCGTCCGCCTCGTCGGCCACCGGCTGCAGCGGCGCCTGCTTGGCGGGGGCAGACTCCGCGAGCGCCGCCCGTGCGGCGAATCCCGCGAACGGCCCACCAACCACCGCGCCCCCTGCCGCTACCGCGGCGCCGCGCAGAACCGTGCGACGGTCAACGTTGACCATGAATTTCCTCCCTGACTACGTCCACCCGAGGCAGCACACGCTACGCCGGGTGGAACTGGCCAGGAAGTCGGTCATACGGTCAATAAGGGTTATCCCTCAGGAGATCCACTCCTTGACCTGTTCGACGAGGCGGACCGGGTCCTCGGCCACGGGGGTGACGTTGAGCATGGTGACGCCGGCCTCGCGGAACGCTTCGATCCGCTCCTTGACGTAGCTGGCGGGGCCGACGAGGTTGAGCGCCTCGACCAGGTCGGCCGGCACCGCGGCGGCCGCTTCCTCCTTGCGACCGGCCAGGTACAGGTCCTGGATCGTCTCGGCTTCCTTCTCGTACCCGTACCGTTTGGCGAGGTCGTTGTAGAAGTTGCGGCCTTTGGCGCCCATCCCGCCGATGTAGAGGGCGATGAACGGCCGGCTGGCGTCGCGCAGCGGCGCGACGTCGTCGCCGATCGCGAGCATGCCGCCGGTGGCGATCTCTAGCGGCGCCAGGTCCGGGGACCGTTTCGCGGCGCCGGCGGCCAGGGCCGAGCCCCAGACGTCCTTGGCCTTCTCGGGGTGGAACAGGATCGGCAGCCACCCGTCGGCGACCTCGGCCGTCATCGCCACGTTCTTCTCGCCGAGGGCGGCGACGTAGATCGGAATCTGGTCGCGGACGGGGCGGGTGAGCAGCTTCAGCGGCTTGCCCAGGCCGGTGCCCTGCTCAGCGGGCAGCGGGATCTGGTAGATCCCGTCGTTCGTGATGACCTCGCGCTTGAGCGCGCGCCGCACGATGTCGATCACTTCGCGGGTGCGGGCCAGCGGTTTGTGGTACGGCACCGCGTGCCAGCCCTCGATCACCTGCGGGCCGGAGGCGCCGAGGCCGAGAATCGCGCGGCCGTCGGAGACGGCGTCCAGGCCCGCGGCGGTCTGCGCGATCATGGCCGGGGTGCGGGAGTAGATGTTGAGGATCGCGGCGCCGATCTGCACCCGCTCGGTCTTCGCGGCGAGGTAGCCCATCAGGGTGGGCGAGTCGAAGCCGTACGCCTCGGCGACCCACACCACGTCCATGCCGGCCTGCTCCAGCGCGGCGACCTGGTCCGCGGCGGCCTTCGTGTCCCCCGCGTACATCACCGTCGTGCTCAGTCGCATCGGTCGTCTCCGCCTCTCACGAAGTCGTTACTCATCAGTAGCATGGCGCGCGCCGCACCTTGTTGGCAACCCGCCAATTATCGGCGCCAGGAGCGCGCTACGCGCCGCGGAACACCGGCGGGCGCTTCTGCACGAAGGCCTGGATCGCTTCGGCCAGGTCCTCACTGGGCAGGAACGCCGCGTTCCACGCCGAGACGTGACGCAGCCCGGTCGCCACGGCCGGCTCGCGCGCCTCGTTCAACATCTCCTTCGTGCCGCGCACCACCAGCGGCGGGTTCGCCGCGATCTCGGCGGCGAGCTGCCGGGCCGCCTCCCGCACGGCTCCGGGGTCGGGATGCACGTCGTTGACCAGGCCGATCCGCTCGGCGCGGGCGGCGTCGATGTCTTTTCCGGTGTACGCCAACTCGCGCAGATGCCCCTCGCCGATGACCCCGGCGAGCCGCTGCAGACTGCCGAGGTCGGCCACGATGGCCACCTTCACCTCGCGCACGCTGAACCTCGCGTCCGCGCTGGCCAGCCGGATGTCGGCGGCCGCGATCAGGTCCACTCCCCCGCCGATGCACCAGCCGCTGACCGCCGCGATCACCGGTTTCCGGCACGCGGCGACCGAGGTGATCGCGTCCTGCAGCCGCCGGACCTCGGCCAGGAACTCGGTGCGTGGCCACGCCTGCGCCCCGGGACCGAGCACCTCACCCCAGGTCGGCAGCATCGCGCGCAGGTCGAGCCCGTACGAGAAGTTCGCGCCGTCGCCGGAAAGCACCACGGCCCGCGCCGAAGGGTCGGCGTCGAGCGCGCCGAACACGCGCGGCAACTCCTCCCAGAAGTCGGGCCCCATGGCGTTGCCTTTGCCGGGGCCGGTCAGGGTCACCTCGGCGACGTGCTCGCGCAACTCTGCCCGCATCGACTTCAGCGGCGTGTCCAGTCCGGCGACGGTCATCGACAAGCTCCTCACACAGCGACGTGACCCCCTAGCAAACGCCATTATTGAGCACTGCTCAACCAGGCGAGGCCGTGCGAGAGTAGACGCCGTGAGCACCGCGACCGAGCCGCGCTGGCGGCGCCTGGAGCCGGACCAGCGACGCAGCCAGATCCTCGCCTGCGCGCGGCGGCTGTTCGGCGCGCGGCCCTACTCCGAGGTCTCCGCCACCGAGATCGCCCGCCAGGCCGGCGTCGCGCGAGGCCTGATCAACCACTACTTCGGCTCCAAGCGCGACCTCTACATCGAGGTGATGCGCGAAGCGCTCACGATCCCGGCCAGCGCCGTGGAGAAGCTGCCCCGGGGCTCGGTGGAGGAGCGGGTCGACGCCGCCGTCGACTGGCTGCTGGACATGCTCACCCGCCACGGCGACACGTGGCTCGCCGCCACCGGAGCCCAGGGGCTCGGCCCGGACCCGGAACTGGAGCGGATCCTCGCCGAGGCCGACGACGAGTCGGCCGCGCGGGTTCTCGACGCGCTCGGATTCGGCGACGACGCCGAGCACCGGGAGGAGCTGCTGGCGATGGTGCGCTCGTACTCGGCGATGGCGAAGGCCGCGGGCCGGGAATGGCTGGTCCGCGAGTCGCTCAACCGGGCGCAGGTGCACTCACTGCTGACACGCACGCTGCTGGCCGTCGTGCGTGACGCTTTTCCGGCGGTACGAGGCGAGAGAGCCTGATCAGCGGCGGCGCACCGCGCCGACGAACTGCACCACCCCGTCGAGCCGCTGCCGCACCTCGGCGAACCCTCGCGCCGCCAACGCGTCGGCCAGCTCCGCGACGCCGAACATCCGGATCCCGGTCGCTCCGGCGAGGGCGCCGGACACACCTCGTACCGGCGAAGGACCTCGGGCGCACGTGGTCATGAGCGCGAGCCGACCGCCCGGCTTGACCACGACGGCGATCCGGTCCAGCGCCGTCCACGGCTCATCGAACAGATGCAGCGCCGCGAAGCAGCAGACCGCGTCCAGGCTGGCGTCGGCGAACGGCAGGTCCGCCGCGTCCGCGCGCAGGTAGCCGACGGTGTCCGCGTCGGTGTCGGTCACCGCCCGCCGCAGCATCGTCGGCGAGACGTCCAGGCCGATCGCCAGGCCGCGCTCGCCGACCGCGCGGGCGAACTCCCTGGTGAAGTTGCCGGGGCCGCAGGCGATGTCGAGCACGGTGTCGCCCGGAGCGAGGTCGAGATAGTCCAGTGCGATGTCGCGCTCGCCGCGCATGGTGGGGCCGAACACCCCTTTGGCGAGCTGGCCCAGCGCCGGACGCCACCAGCGTTCGTACACGGCGGGGACCGGCGTGGACAGCATCAACGCCTGGGCCAGGCTGCGCCGACCGGTCGACTCCGGCGGCAGCAGGTCGAGGTAGCCGTCGCGCGTGTCCGGCGCGGCGGGCGGGGTGGCGAGCAGCGACAGCACGCGCTCCAGCGCCCCGGAGTGGTCGGACGGCAAGGACATGCGCAGCCCACCTCCGTGAGGCTCAGCCGACCGCCAGCGCGGCGGCGGCGACCGCGTCCAGCGGCCGGTACGTGTCGGTGTCATGGTCCAGGCGCCACACCGGGCGACGGCTGGTCGCCGGGCGGATCCCCTGCTCCCGCAGCGTCTCCTTGATCGGCCGGTGCCAGGTGGTCAACGGGATCTCCTTGACCACGCGCACCACGTCGGGTCGCTGGTCGCCCAGGTGGCCGAGCGCGGCGTCGAGGTCCTCGGCGCGCAGCTTGCGACCCTGCCGCAGCGTCACCGCCGCCACGGCCCGCTGCTCAGGCGTCGTGCCGACGCCGTACGCCGCGACCAGCCCGACCGACTCCAGCTCACCGAGCGCGTCCTCGATCGGCGCCGTCGGCACGGCTCCGCGTTCGGTGTGGATCAGCGAGGCCGCGTGGTCCACCAGCCAGTAGTCGCCGTCCTCGTCGCGCCGGAACAACGCGCCGGTGGCCAGCCACGCGTCTTCCGGCGCGAACATTCCCCGCAGCGCGGCGCCGCGTCCCCGGCCGTGCGGCGCCTTCGCCAGCAGCATGCCGGTCCGGCCCGGCCGGCAGCGCAGCGCGAACCCGTCCGGCCCCTGCAGGATCGCGCCCGCGTCCAGGTCGTACGCCGCCAGCCGCACCTCCGCGCTGCCCGGCAGCGGCCGGCCTTTCGCCCCGACCTTCTTGCCGGAGAGGTTGACCAGCACCACGTCCTCCTCGGTGGAGGCGAAGAACTCCAGCACGGCGGCCGGCGCGAACCGCTGCTCCAACTGCCGCCACAGGCCATTCGGCATGCCGGAGCCCATGAACAGGCGCACCGGGTGGTCGTTCTCGGCGGGACTGGCCGGCGACTCTGCCAGGTCGCGGAGGAGATTCCAGGTGTACGTGACCACGGTGACCCCGTACCGGCGGACCTCCTGCCAGAAGTTCTCGGGCGCGAAGTCGGTGGTCAGCGCGAGCCTGGAGCCGCCGGCGATGGCGCCGCTGAGGCCGTTCAAGAGCCCTGACGGGTGGTACGCCGGGGTGAGGCTGTAGACAGTGTCGGCGTCCGACAGCGCCGCCGCCGAGGCCGTGCCGAACGCCGAGACCGCCCAGCGCCGGTTGGTGATCCGCACCGTGCGGGTCTGCCGGCCGGAGCCGGTGAACAGGACGAAAGCGAGATCCTGCGCCTGGCCGGGGTTCGGCACGTACCAGGCCGGCAGCGAGATCTCGTCCGGGTCGATCCGCTCCAGGTCGGTCAGGCCGAAGCCGAGCTCTCGCGGCTCCCCGCCGCCGCCGAGCACCAGCACCGGCACATCGGTCTCGGCCGTCGCGAGCGGGCCGTGCTGCGGGTCGGCGATGATCCGGCTCACCTTCCCCAGCTCGGCTTCCCGGGCGATGGAGCCGTCCGGGCGCATCAGCACGGCCACGGCGCCGAGGCGGTTCAGCGCTGTCATCACCGCCAGGGCGCTGGGGCGGGTGTGCATCAGCACTCCGACGTGGTCGCCCTGGCGCACGCCGACGGATGTCAGCCCGGCGACGATGTTGTCGATGCGGCGCTTCGCGGCCGCGTAGGTGTGGCCGCGGCCGGCGAAGACGAAGAACGTGTCGTCCGGGCGGCGCGCGGCGTTCTCGTCCAGGATCAGGCCGATCGAGATGCGGGTCTCGGGGCGCACGTGCTCCAGGCGGCGCAGCCGCGGCAGTTGGCGGACCGCCTCCTCGGTGAGGATGCCGACGGTGCGCGCCGCGCCTGACGCCGCGGACACCACGCCCTGCGCGAGGCCCAGGCCGACCTCGGCAGCGGTCTTGACGGCCTGCCCGAGGCCCTCCGTCACGGTCGGCTCCGGGGCGTCCTGCGGCATCTCGACGATGCTGGAGGGGCGCGGGCCGGCCCCTTCCCGCCACGCTACCCAGGCGGCCACGGTCGGCCAGCTCACCTCGGCCGCCTTGCTCCCCACGACCAGGCCGAAATGCCCCGCGGCCATGGTGAGCTCGTACGCCGCCGCGCGCGGCGCCGCCTTGCGGATCCCCCGCACCGCGGCCGGCGTCGCGATCGAGTCCACCTCGCCGACGAACGACAGGACCGGGCTGGTGATGTCGGCGAGCGTGACCAGCCGGTCCCCGACCGTGAACCCGCCGGAGAGCATCCGGTTGTGGGCGACGAACTGCTCCACCAGGTCGCGGATCGCGGGGCCCGGATAGGCGACCCAGCCTTCCTGCATCAGGAACCGGCGCTGCCGCTCCCGGGGCAGCAGCGCCTCGCGGTCGTGCAGTTGCAGCAGGAAGTCCAGCTGCTGGCGCAGCGTCTTCGCCGGATCCAGCAGCCGGAAGCCGGCGCGCACCGCCCACGCCGGCAGGTGCCGCTGCGCCAGCACCGTGCCGGTGAGGAAGTCGAT
Source organism: Micromonosporaceae bacterium (assembly GCA_009380105.1). Lineage (GTDB taxonomy): Bacteria > Actinomycetota > Actinomycetes > Mycobacteriales > Micromonosporaceae > WHSM01. The sequence goes on along the minus strand of WHSM01000174.1, from coordinate 907 downwards.
GCCTTTGATCGCGATGCCCTGCGGGATGCCGAACGGGATCTGGTTGTGCACGTCGACCGGACTGCCGAACGTGAACAGGCTCGCCACGCCCTCCGACCGCCGGTACGCCGCCGCCTGGTAGCAGAACATCCCGCCCTGCGAGTACCCACCGAGGTGCACGTTCCGGCCGGTCGCCTCACGCACCTCGTCGACCGCCTGGCTGACCGCGAGGATGTGGTCGGCGAGACTGCGCTCCAGGCCGCCTTCCTCCCGCTCCGGCGCGCCGAAGTCCACCACCCACGGGTCCAGTCCGGCCTCGGCGAGCATGCGGGCGCCGCTGGTGTCCGGGGAGACGTCGTACACCTCGGTGGAGACCATCAGCGGGGGCACGAGCACCACCGGCGGGCTGCCCGTGTCCCGGTCCGGGAAGTAGTGCCGCAGCCGGTACGTCGAATGACGGGCCGCTATCCGGTACGGCGAGAACTCCTCGTCCACGGCGAGGCCGCCCTGCACCGCGACCTCGAGCGCGTTGCGGGCGGTGGCGCCGAGCCGGTCCGCCAGCCGAGCGAAGGTCCGTGGTGAAAGGTCCATGTCCGCGCCCCCATCCGAGCCACCCCCAAGGCCGAGGTGATCAGACTATCGGGGCGTGTGCTTCATATGCTGCCGACCGAGCGCCGTGACCTCCTGCTCCAGAGACGGGACCAGCTTGCGGGCCTGACGACCCACGACGAGGTCGGCGAGCGGGCTGGTGAGCAACGCGCGGCCGGCGTTGACCAGGGCGACCGAGCGCGGCACGTACACCCGGCGGGACCGCTTCTCGATCCCACGCGTCATCGCGGCGGCGCACTTCTCCACCGAGATGAGCGAGTTCGCCGGCCACGGCAGCTTGCCGCGCAGCGCCCGGAACGTCGGCAGGTCGGACTCGGCG
>WHSM01000143.1 GCA_009380105.1 Micromonosporaceae bacterium | reverse complement strand
TGTCGGGTGGGGCGCCCTGACCGTGGCTTTCCCGGTGACCGTGATCTGCCCGCTGACCGCGTGGGAGGACGGCGCGCGCCGGGCCGCCGGGCAGGCGGGTCTGCCGGCGAGCGGGTTCATCGACCACTACATCGAGAACGTGGTCTATCCGGACCGCTACACGACGCTGCTGCAGGCGCTCGCCGCGGTGGTGGTGCTGGTGTCCTGGCTGGGCGCGTGGACGCGCATCCGCCGCCGGCCGCGCGCCGGGCGTGAGGATGCCGCGGCGCACACCGAGCGTTAAATGCGGGGCTGGGGAGCGTGTCGGCGATACCGTGTCAGGCATGGCCGGCCGGACCACCAGCAAAACGCGGGCGCGCAAGTCGACTGGCAGGTCGACCACGCGCGCTCGTAAGAGCACGGCCGCGACTCGGGCGAACCGCCGCACCCGCAACCGGCGGACCGCCCGCAACGCCGCCGACGACTACGGGGTGCTCGCGGTCTTCGGGCGCGGCATCATCGCGGTCTGGATGGCGGCGGCGCACAGCGTCGGCTGGTTCGTGCGGGCGGCCGGGCGGCAGGCGGCCACCGCCAAGGAACTCGACCCCGCGCACCGCAGGGACGGCCTGGGGCTGCTGGCGCTCGGGCTGGGCATCGTGCTGGCAGTGGCGGTGTGGTTCCAGGCGGCCGGGCCCGGCGGCTACTACCTGGAGCGCGGCGTCCGGCTGTCGATCGGCGCCCTCGCCGCGGCGCTTCCGGTGCTGCTGCTCGCCGGCGCCGTGCGGCTGATGCGTCACCCCGGCGACCCGGCGCACCGCGGCCGGCACGTGGTCGGCTGGAGCGCGCTGCTGATCGCCTCTGTGGGACTGCTGCACCTGGTGCGGGGCGAGCCGAAGACGCTGCACCAGAAGGCGTTCGCCGGCGGCGTGCTCGGCGACCTGGTGGGCGGCGGCCTGGCGATGGGCGTGACCACCTGGGTGGCGGGGCCGCTGCTGGCGCTGCTGTTGCTATTCGGGGTGCTAGTGGTGACCGCGACCCCGGTCAACCGGATCCCGGAGCGGCTGGCGTGGCTGCGCGACCTGGCGCTGGGTCGGCCGCCGGAGCGGGACGGGACGGCCGCGGGCGAGTCGGCCGAGGGCGAGTCGGCCGACAAGGAGCCGGAGAAGCCGGTGCGGCTGCGGCGCGGCTCCCGCCGTCGCCAGGGGGTGTTCGCGGAGGGCGCCGACAACGACGACCCGCACCCCACGGTGCCGATTCCGCGCAGGGCCGCTGACGCCAGGGCCCGGCGCAAGCCGGAGCCCGTCAAGCCGCCGGAGCACTCGCCCGGGCCGACGCGCGCAGAGCAGCTCGCGCTCACCGGCGTGGGGGGCGGCTACAAGCTGCCGCCGTCGCGGTTGTTGAAGCAGGGCCCCGCGCCGAAGACCCGCAGCAAGGTCAACGACGGAGTGATCGCGGCGCTGCAGGAGGTCTTCGAGCAGTTCAATGTGGACGCGGCCGTCACCGGCTTCACCCGCGGACCCACCGTCACCCGGTACGAGGTGGAAGTCGGCCCCGGCGTGAAGGTGGAGCGGATCACGCAGCTGTCCCGCAACATCGCGTACGCCGTGAAGAGCCCGGACGTGCGGATCATCAGCCCGATCCCGGGCAAGAGCGCGGTGGGTGTCGAGATCCCGAACGCCGACCGCGAGGACGTGGCGCTGGGCGACGTGCTGCGCAGCCGCCCCGCCACCGCGGACCACCACCCGATGCTGGCCGCTCTCGGCAAGGACATCGAGGGCGGGTACGTGGTGGCGAACCTCGCGAAGATGCCGCACATCCTGATCGCCGGGGCCACCGGAGCCGGCAAGTCCAGCTGCGTCAACGCGCTGCTGGTGTCGGTGCTGTCCCGCGCCACACCGGACGAGGTGCGGCTGCTCCTGGTGGACCCGAAACGGGTTGAGTTGACCGGCTACGAAGGCATCCCGCATCTGGTGACCCCGATCGTGACCAACCCGAAGAAGGCGGCGGACTCGCTGCAGTGGGTGGTGCGCGAGATGGACATGCGGTACGAGGATCTCGCCGCCAACGGGGTGCGCCACATCGACGACTTCAACAAGAAGGTCCGCACCGGGCAGATCAAGGCCCCGCCGGGCAGCGAGCGGGTGTACCGGCCGTACCCGTACCTGCTGGTGATCGTGGACGAGCTGGCTGACCTGATGATGGTGGCGCCCCGTGACGTGGAGGACGCGATCGTGCGCATCACCCAGCTGGCCCGGGCCGCCGGGATCCACCTGGTGCTCGCCACGCAGCGCCCGAGCGTGGACGTGGTGACCGGTCTGATCAAGGCGAACGTGCCGTCCCGGCTGGCGTTCGCGACCTCGTCGCTGGCCGACAGCCGGGTGATCCTGGACCAGCCGGGCGCGGAGAAGCTGATCGGCCGCGGCGACGCGCTGTTCATACCGATGGGCGCCAGCAAGCCGATCCGGCTGCAGGGCGCGTGGGTGACCGAGCCCGAGATCCACGACGTGGTGAAGTTCTGCAAGGACCAGCGGGAGCCGGAGTACCGCGACGACGTGCTCGCTGTCGCGCAGGAAGGCAAGAAGAAGGTCGACGAGGACATCGGCGACGACCTGGAGCTGCTGGTGCAGGCGGTCGAGCTGGTGGTGTCGACGCAGTTCGGCTCCACGTCGATGCTGCAGCGCAAGCTGCGGGTCGGCTTCGCCAAGGCGGGCCGGTTGATGGACCTGATGGAGACGCGGGGAGTGGTGGGCCCGAGCGAGGGCTCCAAGGCGAGGGACGTGCTGATCAAGCCGGACGAGCTGGAAGACGTGCTCGGGAGCATGCGCGGCGAAGGCGAATAGCTCGCCCGCCGTTCCCCTTGGCGGTGAGAAGGCGCGGCCGGGAGCGCGTTTCCGGCCTTGACAAACAGAAAGCGAGCGGTTTCTATCTAACTTCTAACTCGTCGGTAACCTGCCGCTCAGACTGGAGGGCGCCATGCGCCTGACGTATTCGACCCGCCGTCTGGTTGGCTCGCTCGCCGTGGTCGCCGCGCTGGCCGCCTCGACCGGCCTCGCGGTCGCCGCCGCCGCCCCCAGCGCTCCCGCCGATCGCAGCGCTCCCGGTGCCAATAAGACGGCTTCCGCCGGCCCCGGCGACGTGGTCAGCGCCGAGCCGTTCACGGCCTACGCCGATCCCGGCAAGGTCACGACCCTGCCGGCCAAGGCGTGGAAGGTGCACTACCGCTCCACCTCCGCGACCGGAGGCGCGATCGAGGTCTCCGGCGCCCTGCTGGTGCCGACCGCGGCCTGGGACGGAGACGGCCCCCGGCCGGTCATCGGCTACTCGGTCGGCACCCACGGCATGGGCGACCAGTGCGCGCCCTCGAACTATCTGGCCGACGGCCGTGAGAACGAGGCCGGTGTCATGCGCACTCTGCTGCAAAGCGGCTGGGCCGTCGCGGTCACCGACTACCAGAACCTCGGCACACCCGGAACCCACACGTACGCCGTCGGCCGCGCCGAAGGCCACGCCGTGCTCGACATGGTGCGCGCCGCGACGAAGGTCGACGGCGCCGGCCTCGCCACGGACGCGCCCGTCGGGCTCTGGGGCTACTCGCAGGGCGGGCAGTCCACCGCCTGGGGCGCGCAGCTCGCGGCGAGCTACGCCCCGGAGCTCCGGGTCAAGGGCGCCGCGCCGGGCGGCGTGCCGGCCGACCTGCCGCGGATCCGCGACTTCGTCGACGGCGGCCCGTTCTCCGGCCTGGTGCTGATGGCCGGCGTCGGGTACGACGCCGCGTACCCCGAGCTGAACCTCGACAGCTACCTCACCGCCGCCGGGAAAGCAGCGGTCGCCGACATCAAGGACGATTGCGTCGCCGAGGCCACCTCCAAGTACGCGTTCCGCCGCATCGCCGACTACACGACGACGGACCCGACCCGCACCGAGGCGTGGAAGGCGCGGTTCAACGCCAACCGGCTCGGCGGGGCCGCGAAGCCGTCGGCGCCCGTGTACCTCTACCACGGGCTCGCCGACGAGCTGGTGCCGTACGACCAGGCGGCGCAGCTTCGCAAGGAGTGGTGCGGCAACGGCGCGGACGTGGAGTGGACGACGTACCCGGGAGAGCACGTCACGGCGTACATCGAGGCGGTTCCGCTCGCCGTGGAGTGGATGCGGGGCCGGTTCGCCGGGCAGGACGCGCCGAACAACTGCTCCCTGCCATGACCGGGCCGGCCCAGCTGGGCGGGTCGCCCGAGCGGCGCACCCAGCGGGAACGTCGTGAGACCACCATCGGCAAGCTGGTCGACGCGACGATCGAGGCGCTCCAGGAGGTCGGCTACAGCCGCGCCACCGTGGCGGAGATCTGCGGTCGCGCCGGGGTGTCGCAGGGCGCGCTGTTCCGCCACTTCGCCACCCGGCTGGACCTGCTGGTCGCCACCGCTGACGAGGTGTCCCGCAGACAGGTCGCCGAGTTCGACGAGCGGTTCGCCGGCCGGGACGCCACGCCCGAGTCGGTGATCGAGGCGATGTCACTGATCCGGGACCGGGCCCGCTCGCCGGTCAACGTGGTGTGGCACGAGCTGCTGCACGCGGCCCGCACCGACCCGGAGCTGCGGGAGCGGGTCGAGCCGGCGCTGCGCCGGTTCTCCCGCGAGATCGACGCCCGCGGCCGGACCTGGGCGAAAGCGGCCGGCTATCCGCCGGAGCGGGTGCTGGCGCTGCTGACGATCCTGATGCACTACGCCGACGGTGAGGTGGCTGTCAGCCGGGTGCTCTCCGACGGCGGTGACCAGCAGGACACGTACGCCGAGCGCGAGAACCAGTCCTTCGCGCTGCTCAGCCGCCTGCTCGCGGACCTGCTGCGCGACGGGGGTCACTGAGCTGGCCGCAGTCGGCGGAAGCCCGGGGGCAGGCGGGTACCCTCGGTGGGTGTCCGCTGCGTCCACGCCCTCCTCACCGCCGGCCCCCGCCGCCGCGCCTGCCTCGCCGTCCTCTGAAGGCCGCCGGGTGGCCCTGCTCACCCTGGGCTGCGCCCGCAACGAGGTCGACTCCGAGGAGCTCGCCGCCCGCCTGTCCGGCGACGGCTGGAGCGTGACCACGGACGGCGAGGGCGCCGACGTGGTGGTGGTGAACACCTGCGGCTTCGTGGAAGCGGCCAAGCGGGAGTCCATCGACACCGTGTTGGACGCGTCCGACACCGGCGCCAAGGTGGTGGCGACCGGCTGTCTGGCCGAGCGTTACGGCAACACCCTCGCCAAGGACCTCCCCGAGGCCGACGCGGTGCTCGGCTTCGACCATTACCCGGACATCTCGGCCCGGCTGAACGCCATCCTCGCCGGGGAGACGATCGAGTCCCACACTCCGCGCGACCGGCGCACGCTGCTGCCGATCACGCCGGTGGAGCGCTCGGCGGCGACCGTCGTGGTCCCGGGCCACGGCACGGCCGTCCCTCGCACCCCGGGTCACGTTGCGGCCGACCCGCGGACCCCCGCCCACCTGAAGGTGCTGCGGCAGCGTCTGGACCGCGGCCCGGTCGCCTCGCTGAAGCTCGCCAGCGGCTGCGACCGCCGGTGCTCGTTCTGCGCGATCCCGTCGTTCCGGGGGGCGTTCGTCTCCCGCACGCCGGACGAGCTGCTCGCCGAGGCCGGGTGGCTGGCGACGCAGGGTGCGCGCGAGCTGGTGCTCGTCAGCGAGAACTCCACCTCCTACGGCAAGGATCTGGGCGACCCGCGGCTCCTGGAGAAGCTGTTGCCGCAGCTCGCGGCCGTGCCGGGGATCGTGCGGGTGCGGGTGTCGTACCTGCAGCCGGCAGAGACCCGGCCGGGCTTGATCGAGGCGATCGCGACCACGCCCGGTGTGGCGCCCTACTTCGACCTGTCGTTCCAGCACTCCAGCGAGCCGGTGCTGCGCCGGATGCGCCGGTTCGGCTCCACGGAGCGCTTTCTGCAACTGCTCGACGAGGTCCGGCGACACGAGCCGGCGGCTGGCGCCCGTACCAATGTGATCGTGGGTTTTCCGGGCGAGACCCGCGCTGACGTCGCCGAGCTGGAGCGCTTCCTCGGCTCCGCCAGGCTGGACGCCATCGGCGTCTTCGGCTACAGCGACGAGGACGGCACCGAGGCCGCCACGCTGCCCGGCAAGATCCGGAAAGACACGATCAAGCGGCGGTACGAGAAGATCAGCGCCCTCGCCGACGAGCTGGCCAGCGAGCGCGCCGCCGAGCGGGTCGGCGAGCTGGTCGAGGTGCTCGTCGAGTCGGTCTCCGACGGCGTGGTCGAGGGACGGGCGGCGCACCAGGCGCCGGAGGTCGACGGCTCCACCACGCTGACCGGCGCGCCTGCCGGTGAGATGAAGTCCGGCGACGTGGTGCGGGCGCGCGTGACCGCGAGCATCGGCGTCGACCTCGAAGCCGCCCTCGTGGACGGACAGGTCCGGTGAGCACCCCGCCGCCTCCGGCCGCCGTGTCGGCGGTGAACGCGGCGAACGGGCTCACCCTGCTGCGTCTGGCGCTGGTGCCGGTGTTCGTGTGGCTGGCGGTGCTGTCCGAGATGACGAGCGCGACGTGGCGGATCGTGGCGGCCGCGGTGTTCGGCGTCGCGTCGCTGACTGACTTCATCGACGGCTGGCTGGCGCGCTCGTGGAACCAGGTGACCCAGTTCGGCAAGGTGGCCGACCCGATCGCGGACAAGGCGCTGACCGGCGCGGCGCTAGTGGTGCTGTCCGCGTACGGCCATGTCTGGTGGTGGGTGACCGGGCTGATCCTGCTCCGCGAAGTGGGCGTGACCCTGGTCCGGTTCTGGGTGATCCGGCACGGCGTGATCGCGGCCAGCCGCGGCGGCAAGGCGAAGACCGCGCTGCAGATCACAGCGATCGTCTGGTACCTGTTGCCGTTGCCGCAGCCGCTGGACGTGCTGGCGCCGTGGATCATGGCGGCGGCGCTGGCGGTCACCGTGGTCACCGGAGTCGACTATGTGATGCGCGCCGTGGCGTTGCGCCGGTCGGCCGGCGCCGCGGGTTGAGGACTCCCTGTGGCGGGGACGCTCGCGGTGGCCGAGTCGCTGACCGGCGGGGCGCTGGCGGCGGAGATCGTGTCGGTTCCCGGGGCGAGCCAGGTGTTCCGCGGCGGCCTGGTGCTCTACGCCGCCGACCTGAAAACCGCTCTCGCCGGGGTGCCGGCCGCGCTGCTGGGCGAGCGTGGGCCGGTGGACCCGGACGTGGCGACGGCGATGGCCGACGGCGCGCGCGTGCGATGCGGCGCCGTCTGGGGCGTGGCGACCACCGGGGTCGCGGGGCCCGAGTCGCACGGCGGGCAGCCCGTCGGCACGGTGTGGCTGGGCCTGGCGGGGCCGGACGGCGCCGCCGCGCAGCGCCTGCGACTTCCGGGCGACCGGGCCGAGGTGCGGGCCGGCGCGGTGCGGGCGGCGCTGCGGCTGCTGGGCGAGCGCCTGGGCGGGCGTGAGGGAGATAACGTGTGGTGATCCCCGTCCGGGCGGCAACCCGGTGCCGATCGCGCGCATGCGGGGTACCGTGGCTGGCAACGTCGGTTCCGGACGATGATCGGCGAGGAGGTGCGAGGTGATTTTGCTCAGGCGGGTGCTGGGTGACGCCCTGAGAGCGCGACGCCTCGACCAGGATCGCACGCTCCGGGACGTCTCGACCGCCGCGAACGTGAGCCTCGGCTACCTCTCGGAGATCGAGCGCGGCCAGAAGGAAGCCTCCAGCGAGCTGCTCGGGTCGATCTGTGACGCGCTGGACACCCGGCTGTCCGAGGTGCTGCGGGAAGCGGGCGGCACGTTGGCGCTGGCCGAGGAGATGGCCGGGATGCTCGTGCCGGCGCCGGGCGGCGCCGAGGAGCGGGCCGACCAGACTGCCGGCCCCGGGCAGCCGGTCGAGGTGACCGACAGCCTGCGGGCCGAGCCTGCCCGCCAGGGCGTTCAGGCGTCCCTGCCGGCGTCCATCGAGCTCACCATCGAGCGGCCGGCGCGCGCCGACGCTCGTCCCCGCGACGTGGTCTGCGCTGCCTGATTGGCACCCGTTTGTGGGCCTATCCAGCCGATGTGATGTGGTCTCAACTCGTACGCTGCCCGTTTTGGGGCCGGTGCGACGTGACGCTCTCGTGCCGGCCTGACACGATGTACGTGGGCGGCACATGAGGCGCCACGTGTAGACGCACGCACGCGGGGCAGATCCGCAGAGAGGATCGGGAGATGGCCAACCCGTTCGTCAAGGCCTGGAAGTACCTGATGGCGCTGTTCGGTGCGAAGGTCGACGAGTACGCCGACCCCAAGATCCAGATACAGCAGGCCATCGAAGAGCGCCATAACCAGCATCAGGCCCTGGTGCAGCAGGCCGCTGCGGTGATCGGCAACCAACGCCAGTTGGAGATGAAGCTCTCTCGGCAGCTCTCCGAGGTGGAAAAGCTGCAGGCCTCGGCGCGTCAGGCGATCACTCTGGCGGACAAGGCGCGCGCCGGCGGCGACGAGAAGAAGGCCGAGGAGTACGAGAACGCAGCGCAGGTCTTCGCCACCCAGCTGGTCTCCGTCGAGCAGAGCATGGAAGACCTCAAGGGCCTGCATGACCAGTCGTTGAACGCCGCCGCGCGGGCGCGTAAGGCCGTCGAGGACAACGCGATGCTGCTCAAGCAGGAGCTCGCCGAGCGCACCAAGCTCCTCAACCAGCTTGAGCAGGCGAAGATGCAGGAGACGGTGGCCAGGTCGCTGGAGTCGATGAGCGAGCTGGCCGCCCCCGGTAACGTGCCGTCCCTGGACGAGGTGCGGGACAAGATCGAGCGCCGGTACGCCTCAGCGCTCGGCCGCGCCGAGCTGGCGCAGAACAGCACCGAAGGCCGGATGCTCGACGTGCAGCGCGCCACCCTCAACATGGCCGGCCAGAGCCGCCTCGAAGAGATCCGGTCCAGCATGAAGCCGGAGGTGTCCGGCGCGCCGGAACGCGCCTCCATCGAGGCGGGGAACGACACTCCGGCGCAGCAGGCCGACCCCGCGGCGGCGCGCCTGGATGAGATCCGGAGCGCCGTGACCAGGGAGAGCGACAAGAACACGCAGTGACGATGCCGCCTGGTCTTGACGGGCGGCCGCTGAAAGCCCAAGAGGGAGCGAGATGGCCGCGGACCCCCGGTCGCGACACCTGCGGCGACTGCGTCGCCGACGGCGCTCGTCCCGCCGTTGGATCGTCTTCGCCGGCACGTTCGGGGGCGCGTCAGCTGTCTTGGTCCCGTACGCCGGGCTGGGTCTGCCGGACGCCTTCTGGGCCGCCGCGGCCGGAGGCTCGGCGGTGCTGGCGACGCTGCGGTGGCTGGACTACCGCCGGCTCGCGGCTTTGCCCATCCCGGAGGAGTCCTCGGCGGTCGAGTCGGCGAACGGGCTCGGGCGGCTGCTGCAGGGCCACCCGTTCGGCCGCGCGCTGACCGAGGAGTGGCGTCGCCGGCAGGACCGGTTCCCGTTCCGGGACTCGGCCGCGGCCTCCGCCTGGGACCGGCTGCTGTCGGCGAGCCAGGCGATGGAGGGCCTGGCCGGACGGCTGCCGGCCTCGGCGAGCGAGTCGGTGACCGAAGGGCTCGCCGCGGAGCGGGCGCTGCGGGATCTGGCGTACCGGATCGTGGACGTGGAACGCGGTCTCGCGGCGGCGCCTGTGGACGCTCGGGGCTCGTTGCAGCATGCGCGCGACGCGCTGGTGGCGCAGCTCGCGGAGGGCGTCGAGGCGTACGAGCGTCTGGTCGCCGCCGTGGCCGAGTGCGTCGCCGAGGGGGCGCGGAGCGCGGACAACGCGGCGGCCCAGCACCTGACGGAGGCGACCGACCGAATGGTCGGCCTGGCCAGAGGGCTGGGCGAAATGCGCGACCTACGCACCCCCTGACCACCCACCCCCGCCCGCCTCCCGGGGTGCCGCGCGCCTCCACTTGGTTGGGCAAATGGCGGCCTAAAGCCGGCATATCGGGCGCTGGGGTGACCATTTGCCCAACCAAGGGGGGTGTGGGCTGGTCACGGGGTGGGTTGGCACGTTGGGCAAGCCGTCCGGGGCATGCGCGTGCAGCCAGACGGTGTCACCCTCGGGCACGCCCCCATCGTGGCGCCGAGGGGTTTCGTGATCGACAAGGACCGGGTTGAATCTGTCCAGAACCGTCGTACCCCTGGACGGCAGATG
>WHSM01000117.1 GCA_009380105.1 Micromonosporaceae bacterium | reverse complement strand
TCGCGGCGTTGCGCTGACTGAGCAACTTGTCCAAGTGATCCAGGTCGAGGTCATAGCCTCGCCGGGCCAGCTTGCGCACCGCGTCAGCGGCCGGGTCGAGCAGGACTCGCGCGTCGTGCATCAGGACTCCAGGTCGGAAGTGGGAGGAACCTGCACAGCGTAACGACCTGTTGACGCCCGACCCGACGGGTTTCGGGCACCGCTGTCCAGTTCGACGAGACCCCGCTGAACAAGAGCACTCAGGCGAGCATCGGGGAACGCGAGCGGAGTCACGCAGGGAGCTTCCGGCAGCGCCAGTTCGTCGATGGGTTGGTAGGCCGCGAGGCGGACGAGGATGGAGAGCAGGAGGCCGTGGGTGACTACGAGTCGCGGCCCAGGCAGGCTGAGGCAGTCTCGAAGCGCTTCGAGCATGCGCCGCACCGCGTCGTCGCGGGACTCGACGCCGTCCGGTGGGATGGCGTGGCGGTCGCTGGCTCGTAGCCATGCGCCGTACTCCATCCAAGGTCTGCCTTCAAAGCGGCCGTAGTCGATCTCGTTGAGCCGCGGGTCCGTGACGCGGTGGGCAGCATGCCCGGCGAGGAGGAGATCAGCCGTCTCGCGGGCGCGGGGGAATTCGCTGGTCACGCACGATTCGATCTCGGCGAGCCACCCCGCCGTGGCGGCGAGATCGCGGCACTGCTGCTGTCCGACGTGGTCCAGGCGGACCGGGGCAGCGGGCTGGCCGTCAGTGATGTGACGAGCGCTGTGCCTGGTGCGCCCGTGGCGGAGCACGTAGGTGCGGTATGACCTGTGGGCGTTCATCGCCGCGCTCCGGCGAGGGCATGGTGGACGGCCACGTGCAGGGCTTCCCGGATGCTGCCTGCGCGTGGGTCTTTGGTGTCGAGGTAGTACAGGTAGCCGTCCAGCGCGAGCACGGCGGCGTGCGCGACGACCTCATCCATAGGCACGGCGGCGACTCCGCCGCAGAGATCGAGTCGGCGTTCGAACCCGTCGACGGTGTAGTAGACGCACCAAAACGCCCAGTCGTACGCGGCAGGTCCACGCATCGGGTGCGGGTCAATGAACACCGGTTGGCCGTGACTGTCGAAGGGGATGTTCTCGGCGTACAAGTCGGCGTGCAGCATCACGAGCGATCCTCGCGACGACATCCGTTCCATGTCGACGGCGTGGACGGCTTCGACCAACTCGTCGTCGAGGCCGTGTGCCAGGCGTCGCAGTCGGTCTTGGATTCTCGGACGCACCACCGCGCTCTGGTGGGCGGCGAATAGCGGCACCGCCGCATCGGGTAGTGCCGGGTGGGCGTGCAGCTCGGGCAGGGTAGCGGCCACTCGACGAGCATGATCCTCGGGTCGTGGGGTGCCGCCTGGAGTGCCGCCGACGGCCTGGAGCAGCAGCGCCCCCCACACAGGGTCGACGCGCAGTAGCTGGCACACGGACTTGTCTCGCCAGTGCGCTAACGCCGCGCGCTCGCGTTCGAAGCGTCGGGCATCTGGGGTCAGCTTGAGCACGCACTTCTGGCCGGCCTTTTGGCAGACGGCGATTACAGAGGTCCAGCCAGCGTCGTGGAAGCCGAGCACGGTGAGGTTCCAGTCTCGTGCGAGGTCGGCGACCAGTTCCTGCGCCTCGTCAAGCCAGCCGTTGATCTCCGGTCCGTAGTGGTCGGTGAGCCGGCTTCTAGTGCCGTCTGGCAACGCGGCCCGCGACGTTCGATGAATCCGCATAGTGCCCCTCACGCGCAGTCTCGTGACTGGTTGGCATGGTCGAGGACGACTTGCTCCAGCAGTGCAGCGACGAGCGGCCAGCCCAGGCCCCGCACGCCTACCTCGGTCCAGTAAGCGTGGTGGAATCGAACTGCTCGGCTGAGCCCGATGGAGGCGTGCCGACGGGAGACGCAGCGCGCGACGCGGCGCACCGCGGCGCCAGCCCCGCGCGCCGCAGGTCGTATGCCGCTCATCAGCAGGAGCGTCGCGGTGCGCACCGCATCCAGCATGTCGGTATCTGCGTGATCAGCGAGTTCGGAGTGGATCAGGGGCCGCCACGGTTGACCGCTGACCACCCAACGAAGCCGCTCAAGCCCCGAGCCAAGGTCGCTGGCCATGCGGGCAGGATCAGCGGCGTGCCAGAGCAACACGGCATCGCCGATGGCGGCCCCGTCGCAAGAGATGAACAGGGTGATGCCCTCGACCGCGCCGCGCCGCCACACGCTGGTGTCGCCGCGCAGCGACAGTCGGCTGGCGTGCACACCCAGCGTGGAGAGCACGTGGATCCACGCGTCGATCAGCTCGACGTGCTGCTGGACAGACCGGATGCGTTGAACGCAGGAGACGTTGACGAAGGAGGTGAGAAAGCCATCCTTGAGCCGCCCGGAGGCGTCACGTTCCCCGGTGAACCGAGCCACCGGCTGCGGCAGGTATCCCTCGCGCCAGACTCGGCTGGCGCCGTCCTTCAGCCACGGATCCAGGGCCTGGACGGCGGAGATCGTCAGATCGGTGTCCCGCCGCCACCGCATCGGCAACAGGTGAGCGCGGTGAATGCCGTGTCGTTGCAGCGTGGACTCGATCCGGGCGAGCGTCATGCCGGGCGACAAGGCACGCCGAGGCACGCCGGGACGCGCGAGCGGCCGGGGATGCACGACGACGAGGCGGCCTCCGTCGCTGGCAATACGCCACCGTGCGCCGAACCGCGCGTCAATTGCGTCGAGGAGAGCATCGGGTATGCGATTCGGAGTCGTCATGGACGCTTCGCCAGTGTCTGGAAGTGGCTGACCGGGTCGAAGCGACGCTGCCCGATCATCTGCACCTCGACCGGGTCCAGGCGTTCGGTGGCGGCGATCGCGTTCGCCAGGGCAACGGCCGCCTGCTGGTCGGCGAGTTCCTGGTCAACACGCGCGATCGCGCCACTACTGCCGCACAGCGCAGCGTCAGCGCACGTCCCGCCGCGCCATGCGAGCGCCGCCACCGGCGTGCCGCAGCGCAACGCCTCGCCGAACGTCGCCGCGCCCGCCTCGACATAGGTGCGGGAGCAGGTGTAGACCAGCGCCGAGCCGCGTCTCACCAGATCAAGCTTCGCCGGACCCGCCACCTCGCCCACCATCTCCACGTGCGGCGCGGTGAACAGATCCGCGTGACGACGCACATACTCGTCGTCGTGAACCGGGCCGATGATCTGGATCCGACTACCGAGGAGCCCGGCCGCCATGACCGCTATGTGCGGCGCTTTGTCGGCGTGAATTCGTCCCAGCCACACCAGGTCACGGCCTCGCATCGCCGTCAAAGGCCGCTCCTCACCCAATCCGAACTGGACGGAGAGCGCATGGATTGGCCGGCAGTAGGTGTACCGGTCCGCCATCTCCGGCGAATAGCAGTACAGACGCGACCGTTGCCCGTCGAACGCATCCTGCGCGTGGCGAAAGTTCGGATCGTGCTGGAACGTCGCGACATCGCAGCCGAGGTCAAACCACGTGCGACGCCACGCGGGCGCCGACGGATACTCGTGTCCGACGACAAGTAGATCAAGATCCAGTCGAGTCAGGGATCGGTGCTCGGCACTCGCCCGCCGGAGATCTTCGAGCCGGATCGGCATGCGGCGGAAACCATGTGGCAGGTCCGGCCGCCATGCTGGGCCTATCAAATGAACCTCAGCGCCGACGCTCAAGGCACCCACGGCGACGGCCCACAGCCACCGCTCGATGCCGCCGTAGCCGTGAGGGGGGAAGGCGTATCGCGACGGGAAGTCGCACACTCCGACGATCACCACAATCACCTCACGCCAGCGCGATCGAGCCGTCGATCAACTCGGAGGTCAGTCGCGGGAACCCGTCGAGCACTCCACGGACCACGCTCCGCACCGACTCTTCGGAGACATCCGCGCGGCTCATCCGCACCAGCGTCTGCCACGGGTGCGCCAGCGACTGACCAGTAGCGCTGACCAGGTGCACCTCTGCATACCCGCCGAACCGCTCATGCAGCCGCTCCGCGATCCGCCGCGCGGCGACGTTGTACAGCTTGCCCACGTGATACACCGGGTTCTTGCCGTTCGCGCCCTCCACATTCATCGGACGCAACGGCGTGATCAGCCCGTTCACTCGGTTGCCACGCCCGACAACGCCTTCGTCACCGGACTCGATAGAGCTGCCGGTGTACGTCAAATACAACTCGTCCCGCTCGACGATGTCCCTCGCGTTCAGCCGGAAGGCCGCCTTGTGATCCGGCAGCAACTCGCTCGCCAAGGCGGTCGCGTAGTCGAGCACCTCTTCCCGGTTCCGCAGATACGTCGATCGATCCGGCACGTGAGGCGAGCACTGCGGCACGCAGAACACGACGTCAAGCCGCTCCCCATCCGCCAGCGCCATCACCTTGACATCCGAGCCGCACCACGGACGGGCCCGCCGGAAATCGCTCGGCCCGGACAGGTCATCGGCCAACCTGCTCACGAACGCCTCGACCGGGCTCAACGGCGCCCAGCCAGTGCCTAACGACGTGTCATTCGCCAACAACATCCGCCGTTCGCGGAGCTGGCCGACGACTCCAGGCGCGAACCAGCCCGTCCGCTCAGGCACCACCCCTTCCGTGTGCACGGCACCGGGGCTGGAGTTGGAGGTGATGTTCAACTCGACCCGCAGGTGATCACGCAACGCCCGCAGCCGCCCCGCGAAGAACCCGTGCACCGTCTCGACAACCAACTCATCGACCGGGATCCGCTCCGACCCACACGACCGCGTCGCCCGGCCGTTGACCAACACCCGAACCGGTTGAAGCATCCGGCCGCCGCCGTACCGCACCTCAGACCCGCCACCCAACAACGCCAGCTTGTCGAAGTTGTGGTGCAGCACCGCCCCAACCGCATTCAGCGTGTAGCGGCTGTACCTCCGCGACAGCTCCTCCGCGAGGTTGTCGGCCAAGGTGTCAGGATGGCCGCACCCCTTGCGCTCGATCAGCGTGGTGGCCGGCGGGTCCGGTATCCCGCCTTCGAACGTGAACTGGCAATCCGCCGAAACGGGCGTCTGACTCCGCGTCGAAGTCATTCCGGGCTCCTTTCAGGAGCGTTCTCCGCGTACTCGCCTGATGACTGAAAGTGGACAGTCCATCGATGGCGACCGGTATCAGCCGCAGGGCGTCCGCTCGCAACCAGATCGTGACGACAGGCAGTGATGGTGGCTACGCTCGCTGCCAGGGCACCGGATCACGGGAGGCGACATGGCTGGTGGACGGCACGCACCCAACCGTCAGCTGGCATGGGCGCGCCTACAGCGGGGTTGGTCGTACGAAGAACTCGCCACACGAATCCGCACGGAGATGAGGAACGCTGGCGATGTCGACACTGGACTTACCGCCAACACGGTCCGGCGTTGGGAGACCGGCGAGCGGTCGCCCGATCCGCGCTACCGCAAGCACCTGGTCACGGTGTTCGGAATGTCCGCCAGCGACTTGGGGCTGCTTCTTCCAGAGGAGCTAGCGTTGCGGCCGGTCGCTGATGTGGCGAGCGAGGTCAGGAGGTTGCTGTCGATGATGGCCGAGGAAGCCCGGGCCAACGGCCTAGACCGGGCCACCTTCCTGCGAAGCCTCCTAGGGGCAGGTGCTCTTCCCCTCGTGGCCGGGTTGCTCGGGCCGGATCCTGAACCCGTCCGAAGGCTCGCCGCAGCGGCCGACGATCATGTCACGGACGCCGGGGCCGTCGATGCGTATTCCCGCATTGTCGCTGGTCAGCGGGCGCTGTACTGGACCAGCCCTGCAAGCGAGTTGTTCGAGGCGGTGTACGCCAACGCTCAGCTCGGGCTGAGGCTCCTACGCGGCGCCGCCAAGGAGCAGGTTCGTTCGCCGCTCGCAGATGCGTTCGCCGAGTGCGCCATGCTCGCGGGCCGGATCGCCTTCTTCGACCTCCGCGAACCAGCCGTCGCACAACGGTGCTACGACGCCGCGCTGACTGCGACCCGCGAGGCCGGCGATCACGCGCTGGCCGCCGGCGTGCTCGGGCACATGGCGTTCATCCCTGGATTCGCGAAGGACACCACCCAGGCGCTCGAACTGGTCGACTCGGCGCATCAGCACTGCTGGTATGGCGTGAGCCCGCTGATCAGGTCCTGGCTGCACTGCGTCGCCTCCGAGGCGATCGGCCACTCTAACGAGCCAAAGAGCTACGAGCATCGGGTGGGCCTTGCCGAGGAGTCGCTCGCCGACGGCAGCGAGCCGACACCAGAGTGGTTCGACTTCTACGACGCCTCCCGGCTGAGCGGCTTCGCCGGCTACTGCGCCCTTGCGGCAGACGACCGAGCGACAGCCACGACGCGGCTACAGGCAGCGCTCGACCAACTCAGCCCCAATGCCGGCAAGCAACGAGCCGTGCTGCTCGCCGACCTGGCCACGGCCCAGGTCGAAGACACAGAGCGTGCGACGGCCCTGCTGCACGAGGCACTAGACGCCATTGAACACGATTGGTACGCCATCGGACACGAGCGCGTCGGCGAGGTGGGCAATCGGCTGCCCGACGGCGCCCTCAAGACCGAGGTCTGCGATCGGCACCGCGCCCTCTCGCCGGTCGCTTGGTGAGCTAGGCGTCAGCGTTGTGCTTGGCCACCAACGGAGGTAGCTCCTCAAGCGACTCGATCCGGAACAAGCAACGCTCCGATACCTCTGCATCCTGCAGGATGTAGCCCCACGGGCCCCTGCGGATCAACGCCGTGCGCATACCGGCCGCCTGCGCCGGCTTGATGTCATTGTCCAGCCGATCGCCGACGTAGAGCACAGCCTCGGCCGGGCAACCCGCCTCGACAACGACCCGGTCGAAGAACTCGGGTGACGGCTTCTCCACACCCCAGCCGTCCGAGGTGCCAATGACGTCGACAGCGAAGTCGAGACCCCTCAGGATCGTCTCGGCGCGAGCGGTCTGATTGCCGGCAAGGCCGACAAGAAGCCCTTGGTCGCGCAGCGCCGCCAGGCACGGTCGAGCATCCCGGTACAGATTCTCCTCCGCGAACGACTCCGGCTGGCCAGCGTCAGCGCGGCGCTGCCGCTCGGTGGCGAGATCGAAGCCAGGCTGGAAGTGGTGGAAGGTCTCGCGGTAATCCCCTCCACGGGCGATCACCGCGCCGAACACGGCCGAGAACGTGTGCCGCGGCACCCCTAGCCAGTCCGCCCACGCCCCGTACTCGCGGGTCTCGTCGACGATCGTCTCTCCGACATCGAAGAACACCGCTCGCAACCTGGTCATCAGTGCCCCTTCGACGCGGAAGTGTCGGCCGCGCACAACGATAGACGGCACCGGTGCTTGTCACCGGCGAGCATGCCGGACCCGTCGGCGGGAAGGTTTCCGGTCGCCGGCGGACCGCCTGCGGCTGATACCGGACGCGTCCGCTGCCGAGTTCGATGGGGTTGTGGGCCGACGGATATATCACCGACCGCGGGGCTCACATTCGGTCGTGGACCAGCGAGGGGAACGTCGCCATGGAGCAGTTGTCAAACCCAAGGCTCGACGCGTCTGGCCTGCTGCTCATGGTGGCACGGCGGGTGGAGTCGGTTGCGCTCACGATGTGGAAGCACGAGATCGTCCCCGCTGTGGGCGTCTGCAAGGGCTGCGGCCGTATCCCGGCACGCGATCTTTCACGGTTCGGTCCACGCTGCGAGATCGCCGTCAAGACCTGGGACCTCGCTCAGGCCGCGATCCGACACCTCACTGCCGCGAACCTCGACCAACCACGCCGCTATGCCGGGCCAACCATGCGGTCCACCCGAGCAATCGGCCGCGCGTCCATTCCGTTCATCCGGGACAGGTGACTGCCAGGGCACGACCAGGTCAATAGTCGGCGGGTACTAGCACTCACGGACCCGTAGCCGCGAGTTCGACCAACTCGTCTACGGCGAGGAGATCGCTCACGGCCGCGCCCCCGCCGTACACGGAAACACGTCGGCGGGTGTCCATGCATGGCGGCATAGAATTCGGCCCATGACCAGTGAGCTGGCGCCGCGGGACCACAGGATCTCCGACGCTGAGCGGGGGCGCGCTGTCGAGCAACTTCGTGGCGCGATCGGGGTCGGGCGGTTGACGCTGGAGGAGTTCGAGCAGCGGATCGGCTCGATCTACCGGGCGCATACCCGGGCCGACCTGGAGCCGTTGGTCGCCGACGTGGTCCCCTCGTACGCCCGCGACGTGGCCGAACTGCGGGTCAACTCCGGCAGTGTCAAGCGGGTCGGTCGCTGGGCGCCGCCGCGCCGTCTCGTGGTGAACGTCGGCTCCGGTTCGGTCAAGCTCGACCTCACCCAGGCACTGCTCGCCCACCCGGAGTTGGAGGTCGACCTGACTCTCAGGTCGGGGTCGGTCAAGATCGTGCTGCCGCCCGGCGCCACCGCCGACGTGGACGATGTGGACGATGTGGAGGTGCGCTCCGGCGAGGTGAAGTCGCGCGCCCCGTCGATCCCGGAGCCCGCCAGTTTCCATGTGCGGGTCGCCGGGTCGGTGCGTTCCGGGTCGGTCAAGCTGCGGTACCAGCGGCGGTTCTGGCGGTGGCGGTGGTAGCCGGGGTCAGCTCGCGGGGGCGGCCTGTTGGGCGGCCTCCCGGCGTAGCATGTACCGCTGCAGCTTGCCGGTGTTGGTGCGGGGCAGCGAGTCCCGGAACTCGATCGCCCGCGGGCACTTGTACGGCGCGATCTCGCGCTTGCAGTGCTCCCGCAGCTCCGTGACCTTCGCCTCGTCGCCGGTGACGCCGGGGCGCAGCACCACGTACGCCTGGACGCTCATCGTGCGCTCCGGGTCGGGGACGCCGACGACACCGCATTCCAGCACGTCCGGGTGCTTCAGCAGCGCCTGCTCGACCTCCGGCCCGGCGATGTTGAAGCCGGCCGAGATGATCATGTCGTCGCTGCGGGCCTGGTACCAGAAGTAGCCGTCGGCGTCCCGGACGTAGGTGTCGCCAGTGACGTTCCAACCGTTCTGCGCGTACGTGGTCTGCCGCGGGTCGGACAGATATCGGCAGCCGGTGGGGCCTTTCACGGCGAGCCGTCCGAGTTCACCGTCCGGCGCCGGGTTGCCGTGCTCGTCGAGGATCGCGGCCTCGTACCCGGGAACAGGTTTTCCGGTCGATCCGGGCCGGATGTCGTTGCCGACGGCCGAGATGAAGATGTGCAGCAGCTCGGTCGCGCCGATGCCGTCGATCAGCTTGATCCCGGTCGCGGCGTGGAACGCCTCCCACGTGGTTTTCGGCAGCGGTTCGCCGGCCGAGATCGCGTGGCGCAGGCGCGGCAGGCCGGTCGGCGGCAGGTCGGCCAGCATCGCCCGGTACGCCGTCGGCGCCGTCGCCACAACCGTGACCTCGTGCTTGAGCATCGCTGGCAGCAGCACATCCGGCGTGCCCTTCTCCAGCAGCAGCGTGCTGGCGCCGGCGCGCATCGGGAACACCACCAGCGCGCCCAGCCCGAACGTGAACCCCAGTGGCGGGCTGCCCGCGAACACGTCGTCCGGGGTCGGCCGGAGCATCCGCTCGGAGAACGTGTCGGCGATGGCGAGCACGTCCCGGTGGAAATGCATGGTGGCCTTGGGGCGGCCAGTGGTGCCGGACGTGAACGCCAGCAGCGCCACGTCGTCGGCGGCGGTCGCGACGTTGTCGAATTCGGCCGGCTTGGCCGCGGCGCGTTCGATGAGGTCGTCCTCGCCGCCGGCGCCCCAGGTGAGGTGCGGCGCGATGTCCGCCGCGGCGAGCTCGTCCGCTAGGCGATGGTCGACCAGCGAGAGGTTGACCGAGGCGATCTCGCCGATCACGCGCAGCTCGGACTCGCGCAGCAGCGGCATCGTGGTCACCGCGACCGCGCCGGCCTTCAACACGGCGTGCCAGCACGCCACCAGCCAGGGATTGTTCGGCGCTCGTAGCAGCACCCGGTTGCCGGGAACGATCCCGCAGTCTTCCACCAGCACCCGGGCGAGCTGGTTGGCACTGCGCAGGAGGTCGCCGTACGTCCAGGTCTCCGTCGGGGTGATCAGGCATCGCCGGTTGGCGCGGTGTCGCGCGATTGTCGCGTCCAGCAGCTCGGCGGCGCAGTTGAGCCGATCCGGATATCGCAGCTCGCCGAGCCGAAACTCCGGCCACTGGTCGGCCGGTGGCAGGTGGTCGCGGGCGAACGTGTCGACGTGGGCTGACGGCGAGAGCTGCATGGTGGGGCTCCCCTTGGAGTGCGGCTTTGTGAGCGGCGCCTGTACGCCAGTATTCCGCGCTCGTGACGGGAGTCAAGAGATCGCGACATGCCGACGGGTTCGCCGGCGCGGCCGACATCGGGCGGCGCGGCCGACCTCGCCGCCATCGGGCGGAGTGGCCGACCTCGCCGCGGGCAATGTGCGGAACCAGGAAGCCGCTTCCCGCCGTATCGTGTCTGCGTGACGACGATTCAGCAGACGGACGATGTGTGGGCGGTCGACGGGCGATCCGCGCAGCCCCGGGCGCTGATCGTCACCGTGTACGGCCTGTACGCCCGAGAGACCGGCGGCTGGCTGTCGGTCTCGGCGCTGATCCGGCTCCTCGCTGAGCTCGGCGTCGACGAGCCCGCCGTCCGCTCCGCGATCTCGCGACTGAAACGGCGCGGCCTGCTGACGCCGGAGCGGCGCGACGGGCTCGCCGGGTACGCGCTCTCCGACGCCGGCCGCGACGTGCTCCACGAAGGGGACGAGCGGATCTTCCACCGGCCGCGCGCCACGCTCGCCGACGGCTGGCTGCTCGCCGTCTTCTCAGTGCCCGAATCCGAACGCCAACGCCGCCACACCCTGCGCTCGCGGCTGGCCTGGCTCGGCTTCGGCACCGCCGCGCCGGGGGTGTGGGTCGCCCCGGCGCACCTGTACGACACCACCCGCTCGGCGCTGGAGCGGCACGGGCTCGACCACTACGTCAACCTGTTCCGGGCTGACTATCTCGCCTTCGGGGACGTCTCCGAGCTGATCGGCTCGTGGTGGGATCTCGCGGGGCTGCAGGACCTGTACGGGGAGTTCGTCGCGGCGTACCGGCCGGTGCTGGCGAAGTGGCAGCGCCAGTCTCCGAGCGAGCGCGAGGCGGAGGCGTTCGCGGACTGGGTGCGTGCGTTGACGGCGTGGCGCCGACTGCCGTACCTGGATCCGGGGCTCCCCGCCGAGCTGCTGCCGCCCGACTGGAAGGGCACAGCAGCTGCGGACCTCTTCACAGAACTCCAGCAAACCCTCGCCGGACCAGCCCACGACCTGAGTTGGCTCACGGCGTCGTGGTTCTGAGGCCGCAGGGGCTGTGAACTGGGGATACAGGATCTT
>WHSM01000398.1 GCA_009380105.1 Micromonosporaceae bacterium | reverse complement strand
GAGAACGGGCTGCGGCCGGACCAGGTGGCGCTCGGCCTTCCCGCCTCACCGCGAGCGGCCGGCGGCGGCTACGTCGACCCGAGCGTGGTGAACCGCGCTCTGGACTGCCTGGCCCGGGGAACCAACTGCGGCAGCCACCGGCCGCCGCGCACGTACCCGGCCATCCGGGGCGCGATGACCTGGTCGGTCAACTGGGACCGGGTCGCGAACCACAGCTTCTCCAACACCGTGGGGCCGCACCTCGACCGGCTCCCCTGACGTATCTCGTCCCACCCGCCTCGCAGCCCTGGCCAGACCCGTCACCTGGCCGGGGCTGCGAGCTATCCCGGCCCTGGCCTGGGCTGCGAGCTGTCCGGCGGCCGATCTTCCACTGAGGTCGGCGGGGCGCCCTCCTGCGGTCGTACGCTCGAAAGTGATCGCCGACCAGAAGGGCATGGCGCCGATGAACGACACCGCCGACCGCCGGTTCACCGACGCGTCCGTGCTCGCCAGCCAGTTCCCGCCGATCGGCGAGTACGGCTTCCTCTCCGACTGCGAGACCACCGCTCTGGTCGCGCCGAACGGCGGGGTGGAGTGGCTGTGCCTGCCGCGCCTGGACTCGCCCAGCGTGTTCGGATCGATCCTGGACCGGGACGCCGGGTCGTTCCGGATCAGCCCCGCCGGGGTGCGGGTTCCGGCGGCCCGCCGCTACATCCCCGGCACCCTGGTGCTGGAGACGAGCTGGTGGACGCAGGGCGGCTGGCTGGTGGTCACCGACGCGCTGCTGATGGGCCCGTGGCACCACGACGACGAGCGGTCCCACACTCATCGGCGGGCGCCCACCGACTACGACGCCGACCACGTGCTGCTGCGGATGATCCGCTGCGTCAACGGCCAGGTGCAGGTGCGGATGGACTGCACCCCGATGTTCGACTACGGGCGCAGCCCCGCCGAGTGGACCTACGACGGGCCCGGCTACCACGAGGCGGTGGCGACCGCGAACGGCGCGCTGCGGCCACTGCGCCTGACCACCGACCTCAACGTCGGCTTCGAAGGCTCGCTGGCCACCGCGCGCACGCTGCTCAAAGAGGGCGAGAGCCGCTTCGTGGCGCTGAACTGGAGCGAGCACAACCCTCCGCGGTCCCTGGAGGAGGCGGAGGCCAGGCTGCGCTGGACCAGCCACCACTGGCAGCACTGGCTGGACCGGGGCCGGTTCCCGGACCACCCGTGGCGCGGCCACTTGCAGCGCAGCGCGCTGACGTTGAAAGGGCTCACCTTCGCCCCCAGCGGCGCGGTGGCCGCCGCGGCGACCACGTCGCTGCCCGAGACACCGGGCGGCGAGCGCAACTGGGACTACCGCCACACCTGGTTCCGGGACACCGCGGCGACGCTGTGGGCGCTCAACGTCCTCGGCTTCGACTGGGAGGCCAACGACTTCTTCCATTTCGTGGCGGACGTGGCCGCGGCCGAAGGCGGCGACCTGCAGATCATGTACGGGGTCGACGGGGAGCGGGCGCTGATCGAGTCCACCCTGGACCACCTGTCCGGGTACGCCGGCGCCAGACCGGTGCGGATCGGCAACGGGGCGCACGGCCAGCGGCAACACGATGTGTGGGGCGCGGTGGTGGGCGCGATCGACCTCTACACCCGGGCGCACGGCCGGATCGACGACCGCCTCTGGGGCATCGTGCGGGCCCTGGTGCGGCGGGCGTTGGAACGGTGGCGGGAGCCGGACCAGGGGGTGTGGGAGGTACGCTCCGGCGCGCAGCACTTCACCTCGTCGAAGGTCGCGTGCTGGATGGCCGCCGACTGCGGCGCCCGGCTGGCCGACGGGCGAGGCGAGGAGAAGCTGGCGGCGCAGTGGCGCGAGGCGGCGGCGGAGATCCGCTCCGACGTGCTCGCCAACGCCCTCGACGAACGGGGCGTGTTCACCCAGCACTACGGCACGAAGGCGCTCGACGCGTCAGTGCTGCTGATCCCGCTGGTCGGTTTTCTGCCGCCAGACGACGAGCGGGTCCGCGCCACGGTGCTCGCGATCGCCGAGGAGTTGACCGAAGACGACCTGGTGCTGCGTTACCGCATCGAGGAGACCGACGACGGGCTCGCTGGCGCGGAGGGCACGTTCACGATCTGCTCGTTCTGGCTGGTCTCGGCGCTGGTGATGATCGGCGAGCTGGACCGTGCCCGCGCGCTGTGCGAGAAGCTGCTCTCATACGCCGGCCCACTGCAGCTCTACGCCGAGGAGATCGACCCGCACAGCGGCCGGCAGTTGGGCAACTTCCCGCAGGCGTTCACCCACCTGGCGCTGATCAACGCGGTGACCGCGGTGATCCGCGCGGAGCGCGCCCGGGGCTCGGCCGGGTCGCCTCAGCCGGGCGCTGCTCGATGACCGTCCAGGTCATCCGGCCAGCAGCGCGTCGACCAGCTCCGGCAGCGTGGCGGCGGTCGCGTCCGGCGGCGGGAAAACCCGCGGCCAGCGCGCGTCGCCGCGCCGCACCCAGCCGGCACGCAGACCGGCGTGGCGGGCGCCGGCGCAGTCCCACGGATGGGCCGCGACCAGGGCGAGGTCGCCGGCGGGGACGCCGAGCACCGCGGCCGCGTGGCGGTACGGCTCCGGGGCGGGTTTGAGCCGGCGCACCGCGTCCACCGAGACCACATGGGCGATGTGCGCTGCGAGGCCGGCCCGCTCCAGCAGCGCGCTGGTGGTCTCCACGCTGCCGTTGGTGAGCGTGATCGCCGGAATTCCCCCGTCTGAGAGTCGGCGCAGCGCCGGCTCGACATCGGGGTGCGGGTCGAGTCGACGCATCGTGGCGAGCACCGTCTCCACGGCAGCGTTCTCGACCCGGCCGGGATCGAGATCGCGGAGGGTCTCGGCGGCGATCTCCGCGAACGGCCGGTACTCGCCCAACGCGGTCAGGGCGAACGCGTCCCGCAGCAGCCGGGCGAACCACAACGGCACCTGAGCGACGTCCAACCCGACGTCGGCGAAGGCGCCTTTCAGCGCGCCGAGACTGAACATCGTCTCGTTGACGTCGAACGCGACAGCGCGCGCACGCGATGGCTCCATACATTGTTTGTACCCCGTCCGGCTCGTCTGCGCGCGGTCAGCCGAGCCAGGCCGCGAGCCGCTCCCGCTCCCACTCCTGTTTGGCGGCGAAGCTCGCCTCGTCGCCCGGGGCGAGCCGCACGTCCGGCTTCGGCTCGGCGTAGAAGTCGCCGGTCACTGTCGCCACCCGCCGGCCGGGCAGCTCCAGGAAGCAGAAGCCGTGCCCGTCGAACGCCACGCGCTCGCCGCCACGCAGGTCGGCGGCGAGGTTGGCGGCGGCGACCGTGCCGGCCGCTTCCGCGAACACCCCGGCCTTCGGCAGCTGTGCCGTCGCCGTCGGGACCATGGTGCAGTCGCCGACGGCGTAGACCCGCTCCGCCGTGGTCGCGAAGCTGTGCCGGTCGGGCTGGATCCAGCCGGACGGGCCGGCCAGCGGACTGCAGGCCAGCACCGGAGGCGGCGCGGCCGCGGGCACGGCCAGCATCACTCGCCAGTCGAGGGTCTCGCCGTCTGCGAACCGCGCGACGCCGGCCTCGCAGTCGATCGCCTCGACCTGACGGCCGGTGAGCACGGCGACTCCCTGCTCGGTCAGCCGCTCGGCCAGGAAGCGGCTGGCGTCCGGCCCGGCCACCGGCAGCGTCAGCGGCTGCGGGGTGGTGACCACGACCTCCGCGGCGCCGCCCAGCCGTTCGTTCAGCAGCAGCGCCGCTTCGAACGGCGCGGGCGGGCACAGGTACGGCGCGCCCAGGATGCTCACCAGCAACCGTCCCCCGGACAGGTCCTCCAGGGCAGCCCGGATCGCCGGCAGTTCCCTGGCGTCGTACAGGTTGTGGGCGCCAGGGCCGAGCAGCGCGACGTGCTCGGGGCGGTGACCGGCGCCGAGCGCGATCACGATCCCTTCGGCGCTGAGCGCTCCGGCGGAGGTCTCCACGACGAGGCGGTCCGGGTCGATCGCGGCAATGTCGGCCCGCACGAACCGGATGCCGTGCCGGGCAAGGCCCTCGAGCCGCCGGCTGCCGTCGGCCAGCGGCCGCACGCCTGCGATGTCCCACAGCTTGGCGAAG
>WHSM01000532.1 GCA_009380105.1 Micromonosporaceae bacterium | reverse complement strand
GCTCGCGGTCGCGTGCGCCAGCCACAGCGGGGAGAAGCTCCACCTCGACGCGGTGCGGCGGATCCTGGATCACGCCGGACTCACCGCCGACGCGTTGCAGTGCGTGCCCGGCCTGCCGATCGGCGAGGCCGCGCACCTGGCGCATCTGGCGGCTGGTGGCGGCCCCACCCGACTGCACATGAACTGTTCCGGCAAGCACGCCGCGATGCTGTTGACCTGCGTCGTCAACCGCTGGCCGACCGAGAACTACCGCGACCCCGCGCATCCATTGCAGCAGGCGATCCGGGACACCATCGCCGAGCTGTCGGGGGAGCCGGTCGCCGCAACTGGCGTCGACGGCTGCGGCGCCCCGCTGTTCGCGATCACGCTGGTCGGTCTGGCGCGGGCGTTCGGACGGATCGCGGTCGCCGCGCCAGGCAGCCTCGAAGGCCGCGTCGCCGACGCCATGCGGTCCCACCCTGAGCGGGTGGGCGGCGCCGGCGACGAGCGCACCGACACGGTGCTCATGCGACGGCTGCCGGGCGCGATCGCCAAGGACGGCGCCGAAGGCGTCTCCGCGCTCGCGCTGCCCGCGGCCGGGCGGTGACGCTGAAGATCGCCGACGGAGCACCCCGCGCCCGGCCCGTGGTGATGGTGGCGGCGCTGCGACGTCTCGGCGTGGACGTCTCCGCGCTGTCCGGCCTGGCGAGCGCGCCGATCCTCGGCCACGGCGACAAGGTGGGCGAGGTGCGGTCCGCTGGCCGGCTCGCCGCCGAGCCCGCGCTCCGCTGACCCGCCGATCGCGTTCCGCGTGGCCGCCACGTTCTGTCGAGTTTTGGCTGCTTCCCGCTCCGTTGAACTCAGGTCCGCTTTGACCGCCAGTTAGCGGTGAACGGCGGCTTCGGGGTGGTGTGGCGTAGCGTTTCCGTGTGCAGTCCACATTGACTCGGGTGGTGCTCGCGTTGCTGGCCGTAGCCGGCGCCTGGATCGGCGGCTGGGCGGCGCTGTTTCCACGCTGGTTCTTCGACGAGTTCCCTGGATTCGGCCGGCGGTGGACCGCCGTCGACGGCCCGTACAACGAGCATCTGGTACGCGACGTCGGCGGGTTCTTCCTCGCGCTCGGTGTGATCGCCGGAGTCGCCGCCGTGGTCGGCACGGTGGTCCTGGCGCGCATCGTGGGCCTGGGTTGGCTGGTCATCTCGGTGCCTCACGCGGCGTACCACTTCACGCATCTGCACGTGTACGACACGCTGGACCAGGTCTTGACGGTCGTGTCGCTCTCGGCCGGTGTGGTCGCCTCGCTGTGGGTGCTGCTGTTCCCCGGCAGGAAGGAGCGGGCGCCGGAGCCGCCGGGCTGAGACGCTGCCGGGTGTCCTGTCGAAGCGCGGGCGCCGCGCCCGACTGAGGTCTCGTCGGCCGTCTGGCTCAGGTCCCGCCGCCGCGCCGGACTGAGGCGGCGCTGCCCTCGCGGGGCATGGCAAACTGGGTGAGGCGACGGCGCTGAGGCGGTTTCGGCGGCGTCGTGCCGGGAGGGCTCGCCTAGTGGCCGATGGCGCTGGTCTTGAAAACCGGTAGGGCGGTATCCCCGTCCTCGTGGGTTCGAATCCCACGCCCTCCGCTCACCAGAAAACTGCGGAAGCCGTCGCGCGCCTGCCCCTAAGTTTGATCACGCTGAGGGCTGTCAGCAGTCCAGCTGAGGCGGCATTGCGTGGCTGGCCGTCCCACGATTGATCGACATCCGGGCCGAAGGCACCTGGCGGCTGTGTACAACAGGACGTTCGGGTACTCGCTCAGCGGCTACAGCGTGGGCACCTATGTGGACTGCTGTGTCTATGTGAAGCACTGATCAACAGACGGCGCTGAGCGAGTGTGGAGTGGGCGAGGGCGCTCGGCTAGCGTTGCGCCGGTGAGCAGTGACGCGCAGCAGGCGCTGGCCCGAGGAGCCGCGCTGACCGGACACTTCCGGGTGCTCGGCGCCCCGGCCGTCGGCTCCGCCTTGGCGGCGGGGAGCGTCCGGGACGCCAGCCCGTCCTGGGTTCGGCTGCGGGACACCGCGACGCCGGCCGGGCTTGAGCGCACCATCGCGCAGGTGCGGCGCGCCGCCCCAGGGTGCTCCGAGACCGTCGCGGCGGCGCTGTTCGCCAGCTCCGTCGCCGGGGCGCTCGCGGCGCCGATCACCGGGGCCCTGCTCGCCGAGCGCCGCGCCGCGCTGCCGGACGCCGGCCAGACCTGGCTGCGTCCCGCGTTCACCGGCGTCGACGCGATCGCGACAGGGCAGGCGACGCTCACGGTTCTCCCAGGCGACCTACTCGCCAACCGGCCCGCGGCCCGGGCCTCGCCGGACGTCGACTGTGGGCCGGACGTCGACTCCAGCCCGGACGTCGTCGCCGTGCCAGACCTGGACCGACTTCGAGTCACCGTGCTCGACGGTTACCGGGCTCTGCTCGTACCACTGCTGGATCTTGTCGCCGCGACCACCCGGCGTGGGCGACGGGCGCTGTGGGCCGACGCCGGTGACCGCCTCGCCACGTATCTGCTGCTCGCCGGTCGG